>NZ_CALYOY010000007.1 GCF_945269915.1 uncultured Bifidobacterium sp.
TATAAGTACCACTGGAGCAGGTCACCGCCACATCCAGATCGACCACTTCCGTATCACGTGCTTCAGTATCGACCACTTCCGTATCGACCCGGTCGGTCCCGACCGTTTCTGCCCCGGTCACATCCGTCTTGCTCGCATCGGTACCGGTGAGGTCTCTGCCCTGATTCTGGGAGGTTTCGCCCGGTGGGCCGCCATGCAGGGTCAAGGGTCGATAATCCAGGACCTGGAACCGATCGATATGAATCGGCCGGGACTGCAGCTCGACCTCCTTGCCCTGCCTGGCCAGGTCATAGGCGCGGCGACCGTTGACCTTGATGGCGGAGAAGGAGTCGGGGACCTGGTTGATGTCGCCGGTAAGGTGATCGGCGATGGTGCTCTCCACCATGGCTCGGCCAAGGTTCTTGACAGCCAGCCGCGAGTCCGCCTTGGCCGGCAGGATCTTACCGTCGGCATCGTCCGTGGTGGTGGCCTGGCCCAGCCGGATCGTGGCCAGATACGTCTTGTCATGCCCGACGATCACCTTGAGCAGGCGGGTGGCCTGGCCGAAACCGATGATCAGAAGGCCTGTGGCCATGGGGTCCAGGGTTCCGGCGTGCCCCACACGGCGTATGCCCAGGGTGGACCGTATGGCCGCGACCAGGTCGTGGCTGGTCACCCCTTTGGGCTTATCGACCAGGACGATCCCCGACCGGTCAGCCTGTTCGGGTCCTTTCATGCTATTCGCCTTTCCCGTCTCTCCTTGGCCCGAAATGACCCTGCCTCCACACGCTTTACGGCGTCCATGAACCGACCGCGCGTCATCATTCCTCGTCGGGCCAGGACAGCATGGAGGCCGTTTTCTCCGAAGCACCGCTTGGCTGATCGTCCTGTTCCTCTCGATCATCCAGATCGTTTCCTGAACGGCCGCCCCGGGCATCATCCCCGGGCCATTCACCGTCCCTGGTCGAGTCATCTTCGTCAAGGCTCGATTCGTCCTGATCGGCGCCATCAGGCTCTTGGTCCTCATCGTCGTCATGCCGGTAGGGGTCCGGGTCACCGGCGTACTGGGCGGTGGCCCTGGCCTTGGCGATCTCCTCGTCCCTGTGACGGGCGGCGGTGAGCACATCCTCGATCTCGTTGGCCTCGGCGGGCACCTCGTCGTAGATGAACCGCAGGGTCGGGGTCAGACGGAGCCCCGCCCTGGCGCCAACCAGGGAACGCAGGCGTCCACTGGCCTGACGAAGGGCCTGTTGGGCCCGCTTCCGATCACCCTGCTCACGACCTTCCCGTCCCAGCTGGGTCCAGTAGATCTTGGCTATCTGCAGGTCGTTGGTCACCCGTACCTCGGTGATGGTGACACCGTTCAGCCGCTTGTCATGCAGTTGTGATTCCAAGGATGACGCAATGACCCGCTGAATCAGCGCCGCGATTCGTACGGCGCGCGGATTGGATCCCATCCCCGTTCCTTTCTCATGCCCTGTCATGGAAGTCCGCCCCGGTCGGGATGACCCGAACCGGGGCGGAGGACCAGACCCGGTGTCCGGTCAGGTCGACGACCGCTGCCGCCGACCTCCGGCCACCTTGTGTGTCTCTGGTTACTTGCGTTCGACCTCGCGCATCTCGAAGGTCTCGATGATGTCGCCGATTTCGATGTCGTTGAAGGAGCCCAGGTTGATGCCCGCCTCGTAGCCCTCGGAGACCTCGTTGACGTCGTCCTTGAACCGACGCAGGGAGGAGATCTCCAGGTCGTTGACGGTGACGACACCGTTTCGGGCGATACGGGCCTTGGTGCCGCGCTTGACGGTACCGTCCTGGACCATGACACCTGCGATGTTGCCGAACTTGGAGGAACGGAAGATCTCGCGGATCTCCGAGTGGGAGGTGGTGACCTCCTCGTACTCCGGCTTGAGCATCCCCTTGAGGGAGGCCTCGATGTCCTCGATGGCGTTGTAGATGACCGAGTAGTACTTGATCTCCACACCCTCGCGGTCCGCGAGCTCCTGGACCTGACGGTTGGGCCGTACGTTGAAGCCGATGATGACGGCCTTGTCGACGGTGGCCAGGTTGACGTCGTTCTGGGTGATGGCACCCACACCGCGATGGATCACCTGGATGCCGACCTCGTCGGAGACCTCGATCTTCATCAGGGAGTCTTCCAGCGCCTCGACGGAACCGGAGGAATCGCCCTTGATGACGATGTTGAGCATGTCGACCTCGGACTTGGCGAACTGCTCCTTGAGACTCTCCAGGGAGACCACCTTGCGGCGCTTGGCCAACTGGGCCGCACGGGCCGTGGCCTCACGCTTCTCTGCGATCTGACGGGCGGTGCGATCGTCCGGGGCCACCAGGAAGAGGTCGCCGGCGGTGGGCACGGAGGTGAGACCGAGCACCTGAACAGGGGTGGAGGGACCGGCGGCATCCATCTGATTACCGTTCTCATCCAGCATGGCGCGGACACGGCCATAGGCCGAACCGGCGACGATGGCGTCTCCCACATGCAGGGTCCCCTGCTGGACCAGGACCGTGGCCACGGCTCCGCGGCCCTTGTCCAGACGGGCCTCGACCGTGGCGCCACGAGCGTCCATGTCGGGGTTGGCCCTCAGGTCCAGGTCGGCATCGGCCGTCAGAAGGACGGCCTCGAGCAGTTTGTCCACGTTGGTACCCAGCTTGGCGGAGATGTCGACGAACATGGTGTCGCCGCCGTACTCCTCGGAGACCAGACCGAACTCGGTGAGCTGGCCGCGCACCTTCTCGGGGTTGGCCCCGTCCACATCGATCTTGTTGACCGCCACGACAATCGGCACGTGGGCCGCCTGGGCGTGGTTGATGGCCTCGACGGTCTGGGGCATGACACCATCATCGGCCGCCACCACCAGGATGGCGACGTCGGTCAGCTCGGCACCGCGGGCACGCATGGCCGTGAAGGCCTCGTGACCAGGGGTGTCGAGGAAGGTGATCTTGCGGTCCTCGCCCTCCAGCTTGACTGTGGCCTGGTAGGCGCCGATGCGCTGGGTGATGCCACCGGCCTCGTGGGTGGTGGTGTTGGTCTTGCGGATGGTGTCCAGGAGTCGCGTCTTGCCGTGATCCACGTGGCCCATGACCGTGACCACCGGCGGACGGGGCTTCAGGTTCTCGTCGTCCTGGTCCTGACGCTCCTCGTCCAGGTCGATGTCGAACTGCTGGAGGAGTTCCTTGTCCTCTTCCTCGGCGGAGACGATCCTGATCTTCCAGCCGATCTCCTCACCAAGGATCTGGAAGGTGGCCTCGTCCAGGGACTGGGTGGCCGTGGCCATCTCGCCCAGGTGGAAGAGGACCGTGACCAGGGCCGCGGGGTTGACGTTGATCTTGTCGGCCAGGTCGGCCAGGGTGGCGCCCTGACGCAGCTGGACGGTACGACCGTTACCGGCGGGGATGCGGACACCGCCGATGACGGGTGCCTTCATCTCCTGGAATTCCTGCCTCTTGGCCATCCGGTTCTTGCGGGCCTTGGAGGACTTGCCTCCCTGACGACCGAAGGCACCTGCGGCACCACCACGACCACGGCCACGGGGGGCGCCGCCACCGGGATGGAATCCACCCGAGGCGGGGGCTGAGGAGGCTCCGAACTTGCCGCCACCGCCACCCTGACGCTGCTGGCCGCCGGGACGGTTGTGGCCCCACTGGCCCGGACGTGCGCCCTGGCCACCATGGGGAGCGCCACCACGTCCATTGCGGAACCCGCCATGACCACCCCTGCGGGTGTCGTTGACGGTGGGCCTCGCCATGGGGTGCGGCCTGGGAATGTCAGAAGGAACCGGTGCCTTCATGCCCTGCTTGCGGCTGAAGGGATTGTTGCCCGGACGAGGCGAGGACGCACCCGGACGACCGGTGTGGTGTGCCCCCGGTGCGCCGCCTGCGCCCGGACGCCCGCCACGCTGCCCCTGCGGACCAGGGCGGCCCATGGGAGACGAGGGCCTGGCCTGACGGGACTCGTTGCCATCATGCCCCTTGGAGGGCCGGGCCGGGGACCCATGCTCGGATCTGTCCTCCTCGCTGGACGAGGAGGAACCGGGCTTGGGGAAATGAGTGTTCGAAGACTGCCGGGGCTGCGAGGTGGGAGCCTCGGTCTGTGCTGCTGGGCGGGACTGGCCCGGCTTGGGGCCCTTGGCGGTTGCCGTTGGGCCGGGCTTGGCGCTGGTGCGCTGTGGTGATGAGGAGGTATGTGCCGACTGCCCGGGCTTGGCACCCTTGGCGGTGGTCTGATCGGACCCGCTCTGCGGGAAAGCGCTCTTGAGACGGCGCACTACCGGTGCTTCTACAGTGGAGGAGGCCGACTTGACGAACTCCCCCATGTCCTTCAACTTTTCAAGGACAGTCTTGCTGTCCACGCCAAATTCCTTGGCCAATTCATACACGCGTGCTTTGGGCACTTACTTTTCTCCTAACCGGACCGCGCATATGAATGGCGCGATCACTCTTCCATGACGGCGAACATATCCTGTATCATCGTGCGACCATGATTGTGTTACCTCGTCTCAGTGCCGGAGCCGGGAGCATGGGCCACCCGGCTCGGAATATCACATTCAGCATACTCGTCCGACTGGATGTTGCAGGTCACTTCTCTTCACTGGCGGAAGAAGGCTGGTTCCTCTCCTGTTCACGCAGTTTCTGCTGACGTGCCTCCTCGGACTCGATTCCGATCTTCCAACCGGTCAGCTTGGCGGCCAGCCGGGCGTTCTGCCCCTCCTTGCCGATGGCCAGGGAGAGCTGGGCGTCCTTGATGAAGGCGATGGCTGTGTGGTTGGTCTCACTGACGATCTCGACCTGGCGGACCACCGCAGGCGAGAGGGCCGCGGCCACGAACTTGGCCGGATCATCCGACCAATCGACGATGTCGATCTTCTCCGGCCCCAGATTCTCCATGACGGCACGCACCCTGGCTCCGGCAGGCCCGATCAGGGCCCCTTTGGGGTTGACCCCCTTCGTGTTGGCGCGGACGGCGATCTTGGTGCGGGCCCCGGCCTCACGGGCGATGGACATGATGGAGACGGCCCCGGAGACCACCTCCGGGACCTCCCTCTCGAAGAGACGGCGGACCAGTTCGGGGTGGGAACGCGAAACCACGATCTCCGGCCCCTTGAGACCACGGTTCACGTTGACCACATAGACCCTGATCCGCTCACCGTGCTTGTAGCGTTCGCCGGGAACCTGCTCACGTCTGGGAAGAATGGCCTCCACATCGCCAACTGCCACGTGGACATTGCTGGGGTCGTTGGCATCCTGCTGGACGACACCGGTGATCAGACGTCCCTTCTGGCCGGAGAAAGCCCCGAAGATGCGCTCATCTTCCGCCTGGCGGAAGAGCTGACGGATGATCTGCCTGGCCGTGGAGGCGGCCAGCCTACCGAAGTCCCTGGGCGTGTCGTCGTATTCCTCCCCAAGGTCGTAACCTGGGTGCGGGTCATCCTCAGTGGGTTCCCGGGGAATTTCATCCTGGGCCCAGACCGTGAAGGCGCCTGCCCGTGAGTCCAGTTCCACCCGGGCATGACGGGCTGCGTGCGGTGATTTTTGGTAGGCAAGCAAGAGGGCCTCGCCCAAGGCTTGGTCCAAGGTCTCGGCATCAATCCCTTGCTCATTTGCCAGCTGATGAATCTCAGCCAGGTCCAGTTCCATGTCAAGACCTCCTATGAAGTTATCAGACCGTGCTTCTTACTGGTCTGCAATCCCTACTATCCTAACCATTCATGCAGACACTCCAGGATTCTTGCCTCACCAGCGCAACAGGGCGTGCAAGGAGGAGGATCCTTCGTCTTCTGTCGGCAGGGCTGGTGGGGGTCCTGTTGACCCCTGCCGTATCGGCCTGCTCCAATCGCACCCCCATCAGGGTAGCCAGCCAGGAGCCCGACGGGCTGAAGACCAGTGCCTGTGAGTCCGCCTATTCCAGGGCCTCCATCAGGGAGCATCGGGACAGGGGTCCACTCGGCATCCCCACCCCGGAATCCTTCGAAAAGACCGCCCAGGCCTGGGTGGATGCGGCCGTCAATTGCCCGGCCAGGAGGGACGAGGCCACCGTCTACAGCGCCCGTGCCCACCTCCGGGCCTGGCATCAGAAGACCGGGGACGACCCCCGGGCCAGACCGTCCACGGACCTGACCGTCGCCTCATCGGCGGATCTGGATACCGCCGCCTCATCCATGGGGAAGGATGCGGCCACCCAGGCAGCCGAGGGCGAGGACCAGGCGGGGTTCGCCGTATCGGTCCTGGCCTCCCGTACCGCCGGAGCGGAGTGGATGTTGGCCCTCTCCGATGCCCATACCACGGCCGGGCAGACCCTGGTCTCCCACCTGGATGCCGACCCACGCCCCGGCACCTACTCGGTTCAGGAACTCCTTGCCCATCCCGATACCATCATCGACAAGGCCAACGGGCTCCAGGCCCCGACCATCGCCGTGGTGGAGATGAACGCCGCCCGGACCATCGTGGCCTCCATACATGCCATGACAAAGACCACAACCGGATTCAGGCAGAACGGCGAGCGCCATGGCGGTTCGGCCAAGCAGGCCGCCGGCGACCACCAGGAGTCCCTGCGCGTGTTGACCAACCTGGCCATCTCGCACCTGTATCTGTCCCTGGCTTTCGGCTACCCCGATGTCGAGGCCGCCATCTTCGAGCCAACCGTCAAATCCTGAACTCAGTCCCAAATGACGGGATCAACCACCTTGAAGCTTGTACACCCCAGGAGCACAGTCTGCAGACCGGTGATATCATGGAACGTGTTCCATACGGTGATTCCGATGGGACAGGGGGGGGGGTCACCCTCGTCAGGGTAGGGGATGACATGGCGGAAGCCTATATGTCATCCCCTACCCTGACGAGGGCCTGAACCGTGTTCGGCCATCGCCACCACAACCAGGATCAATTGGACCAGGGCCAGTGCGGCCATGGCCATGAAGGCCATACCAACCCCCCGGTATCCCTCGGCCAGGGTCTGGACCTCCATGAAGCCGGCCGAACCGAAAGCACCGCCAAGGGTCCTCAGGGAGGTCAGGAGGGCACTGCCATCGGTCACCTGGGCTGGGGTCATGGTTCGCATGCCCCAGGTCACTATCGGGGTCATGATGCACCCCACTCCCAGGAGCCTGATCAGGTAGCAGAGGGCCAGGAGCCAGAGCTGGTCTGGATCATTGACGGCGGCCGTGCCCAGGCAGGAGGCCAGAAGGAGAAGACTGCCGGGAATGGCCAGCCCCCTGATACCGTGACGGTCATATATGCGGCCTGCCAAAGGGCTCATCAGGGCCATGGCCAGGGAACCGGGCATCATGACCAGCCCGGAGACCATGGCGGTGTCTCCCATGGTCTCCTGAATCAGGAGGGGATAGATAGCGGAACCGCCCATCATGACCAGATAGAGAAGAATGCTGACGACAAGGGCCACCCTGAACTCCCTGTTGCCCAGTGCGCGCAGGTCCAGGAAGGGATGGGAGGACTTCAGCTGCCTGCTGACGAAAACCGGGCCTGCCACAAGCCCGACGGCCAACGGGACTACCATATTCGGCCAGGGGCCGACGGTCATCTGCCCCAGTCCCCACAGGAGACCAGTCATGGTCAGGGCGCACAAAACCATAGAGACCGGGTCAAAGTCCAAGGAGATGGTCTGCCCGATGTTTCCGACCAGGACCAGGGAGGGGACCAGGACCAGGAGGGAAAGGACCAG
Organism: uncultured Bifidobacterium sp.; assembly: GCF_945269915.1. Lineage (GTDB taxonomy): Bacteria > Actinomycetota > Actinomycetes > Actinomycetales > Bifidobacteriaceae > Bombiscardovia > Bombiscardovia indica. The sequence goes on from NZ_CALYOY010000007.1 coordinate 7,673, forward strand.
CGTGATCAGGAAGACGCTCCTCCATCCGTGGGCATCGACCAGTAGGCCGGTCAGGGTGGGGGCGATCACCGGGGCCGCACCCGCGGCCAGCCCGTAGATTCCCATGACCAGCCCCTGGCGGTCGGGAGGATACGCGGTCATGACCACGACCTGCAGGAGGGGAAGGATCATGGCGCTGCCCAGGGCCTGGAGGACCCGACCGCCCAGGAGGATCGGGAAATTCCAGGCCACCAGGTCGAGGAGGATGCCCAAGGCGAAGAGGCTCATGGCTGAGATGAAGACCACCCGGGTCGGGAAGCGCTTGATCAGGTAGGCCGTGGCCGGGACCATGATGGCCATGGTCAGGCTGAAGGCGCTGGTCAACCATTGGGCCCTGTCGGCCGTAAGAGAGAAGTCGGCCATGATGGCCGGCAGGGCCGTGGTCAGGGCCGTCTGCAGGAGGGATGTGACAATGGCTCCGCTCAGCAGTGTGCCGAAGATGGCATTGAGACGACGTCCAGTCATGGAGGATGGACCTTTCCGCCAGACCCCGATGCCCTCGTATGACATCTGTCGGGTTTTCGATAATTGCTCAGACATTGTGGAACAATACAAATCAGGCAACAATCATCAATCATTCGAAAAGTGTTGGATTAATACCCGCACGGAAGGGGACCGTCCATGGCCAACACCAGATACAACCAGCGATACCGGGATGCCGAGACCCGGATGGAGGCCGCCATGCTCCACCTGATGGAGCGCATGGACTTCGATGACATCACCATCACCACCCTCTGCCAGGAAGCGGGGGTCAACCGTTCGACCTTCTATGCCCATTTCAGCGACATGGCCGAGATGCTGGATGCCATGGAGACCACACTGAGCCAGGAACTCCTGGACCGCTACACCGGTTTCACCCCACCCGGTCAGGGAAGCAGACAGATCCTCTCCCCGGCCTCCCTCGGCCCCTTCCTGGAACACATACGCCGACATCGCTTCTTCTACAGTGTGATCCTGAGGACCAGGAAGACCTTCCCCATCGAGCAGGGACAGGAACGCCTCCTGGAGGAGGTAATAAGACCGGCCTGCCTGCGTGTCGGCATCGACCGGCAGGAGGATATCGACTATTACCTGATCTACTTCGAGGCGGGCTTCTCGATGATCCTCAAACATTGGGTGGAGACGGACTGCGCCAAGGAGGTTGATCAACTGGCCAAAACCATCCACGCCTGCATCCCCGCCGTCCTCCAGGGCACCGACGACACAGGTTGACTTGAACAGAACCGGATCGACATCAGGCAAGAAAAAAGCCCCGCAGGTTACCCGGGGCTTGGATGGCGGTTGAGGAGAGATTCGAACTCTCGGAGGGGGTTACCCTCACACGCTTTCGAGGCGTGCTCCTTAGACCGCTCGGACACTCAACCGATGTCGTTGCACGACGCTGCCGAACAACAACTTTTCCATTATGCCACACCTTCCCCGTCCGGCAAACCGCGTGGCGCACTGATGGGGACACCTATAAAGGCCATGGGCCCTCGTGCCCGGCAAGCCCCCTGTTGCAACCCTCCGGAAAGACCGCAATGGTTCGTGGTTCCCGATTGATTCAAGCCGGTTGGCACATGGAATCAGGAAGTCTCAAGGGTCCGCTTGGCCCTGATGGATGCCGCCCTGGCGGCCAACCGGTCGTCCGAGGGATACCGCACATGCTCAAGGGTCAGTCCGCAGGCGGCGGCAGGACCCGTCGCGCCCTCCCTGACCGGGTGCTCCACCTTCCGGCAGAACCAGGAGACGGTCTGCTTGCCCAGCCCGACCCTCAGGGAGGCGTTGACCAGTGAGCGCACCATGTTGTGGGCGAAGGCGTCGGCCACAATCGTGAAACAGACCAGGCCCGACTCCAGCACGGGGGTGTCGTAGGCAGGGCCGGCCCAGTTGGAAGACTCCCCAACCCCGGAAGGCCTTTCAAGCAGGGAGCGTCTCGGCACCCTGTCCCAGTGGGCATAGAGGACCTTGCGAATCGTGGTTCCACCCTCATTGGCCGTGGCGAAGGACCCGAAGTCGTGCAGCCCTGGACAGGAGGCCACCGCCTGGTTCATGGATTCGAGATTCAGTTGGCCATCCAGGGGCAGGACGAATCCTCGCATCCTCGGGTCCAGGTCGTCCGGTCGGTCACAGACCCGGTAGACATAGGTCCGTTCCAGGGCAGAGAAACGGGCATCGAATCCCTCAGGAGCCAGGCGCAGATCGTGGAGGGCCATGTCGGCCGGCAGGAGGTGCCGCAGGCGGCGTTTCAGCGCCTCCACCGGATCCACATCCATGTGCCCCTGGCAGGATTCCAACAGGGCCCTGGGAATATCCAGATGGCAGACCTGGTGGGAGGCATGCACCCCGGTATCGGTACGTCCGGCCACCACCAGGTGAGGGTTCCAGACCGGACCTTGATTTCCCGCCCTCCTCCCCCGCTGGTGGGTGACCACTGCCAGGGCCTCCTCCAGACAGCCCTGGACGGTCCTCAGCGTGGGCTGCCGTGCCCATCCATAGAAGGCCCCACCCTGGTAGGCGAGTTCTAGGCGCAGCCGGACGGTGCCGGTCGAGCCTTCCACCTGGGGCGCCCCGCCTTCTTTCCGAACTTCTGCCACCGGTTGTCCTTTGCTCTTCGTATCGCGCTGACGTTTAGCCCCGGCTTAGGGCCAGGCGGGACGGGATATAGGCCCACTGATAAGGAGAAGGGCCGGGAAGTGATTCCCGACCCTTTACACAGGTCCGAACCGGCACCTGCAGACTTCCCTGTGAGTCCTACTTCTTGGAGGCCTTCTTGGCGTCCTCGGCCACGTCGGCGTCCTCTTCGGCGGCTGCCTCGGCCTGGTCGGCCTCATCGGCCGTCTTCTCCAGGTCCTCGGCGGCCTCATCGGCCTGGGCCACGTCCGTGTCGGACTCGTTGGCCTCGACGGCCTGGTTCACGGCGTCGTCGGCGGCACCTTCGGCGACGGCTGCATCGGCTGCTGCGGCAACCTCGGCATCATCATCCTTGGCAGCGACCTTGGCTGCAGCCTCGGCCTCCTTGACGGTGGCCTTCTTGGCGGACAGAGGCTCGGTAACGAGCTCGATGACGGCCTGGGGGGCGTTGTCGCCACGGCGGGGGGCGATCTTGGTGATACGGGTGTAGCCACCCTCGCGCTGCTCCATCTGCTCGGCGATCCGGGTGAAGAGGATGTGGACCACGGACTTGTCGCGGATCACCCTCATGACCCTGCGGCGAGAAGCCAGGTCACCACGCTTGGCGAAGGTGATCAGGCGCTCGGCCAGGGGGCGAAGCCTCTTGGCCTTGGGCAGGGTGGTGGTGATACGACCATGGGCGAACAGGCTGGTGGCCATGTTGGCCAGCATCAAACGCTCATGGGCCGGGCTGGAGGCCAGACGGGGGCCCTTGCTGGGTTTTGGCATTGGATTATCTCCTTACAGGCCCCGGTAATCAGGTGGGCATTCGCCCGAACATCCGATTCCGGGGATTTCTTACTTCAACGGGCACCATAACAGAACTCGGGCATCCGCTCCCACGAAGGTTGACGGCAACCTCACTCGTCGTCAGGCGAGAAGAAGGTGCCCCCCTCGAGATTGTTGGTGTCGAAGCCCAGAGGCGACGCCTTCAGGGAAAGACCCATGCCTTCGAGCTTCTCCTTGACCTCGTCGATGGACTTCATACCGAAGTTGCGGATGTCGAGCAGGTCCTGCTCGGTGTGCGAAACCAGCTCACCGATGGTGTGGATACCCTCGCGCTTGAGGCAGTTATAGGAACGCTGCGTCAGGTTCAGGTCCTCGATCGGCACTGACATCTCCGGATCGGCCTCTTCGACGACGGGCTCGGGCCCGACCTCGACACCCTCGGCCTGGGTGTTGAGCTCGCGGCAGAGACCGAAGAGCTCCACCAGGGTGGAACCTGCCGATGCCACGGCGTCGCGCGGCGAGATGGCGGGCTTGGTCTCCACATCCAGGACCAGCTTGTCGAAGTCCGTGCGCTGCTCGACACGGGTGGCCTCGACCTTATAGCTGACCTTGAGAACCGGGGAGTAGATGGAATCGACCGGGATGCGGCCGATCTCATCGCTGTCCTGCTTGTTGAGCTGGGCCTGGACGTATCCACGACCCCTCTCGACGGTGAACTCGATCTCCAGCTCTCCATCATCCGCCAGGGTGGCGATGTGGAGATCCGGGTTGGCGATGGTGACGCCTGCCGGCGGGGTGATGTCCCCGGCGGTGGCTTCGCCCTTGCCGCTCTTACGCAGATACATGACCACGGGCTCGTCGTACTCGCTGTTCAGCACGATGCCCTTGATGTTGAGGAGGATCTCGGTGACGTCCTCTTCCACACCCGGCAGGGTGGTGAACTCATGCAGGGCTCCGGAGATACGGACCGAGGTGACGGCCGCACCGGGAATGGAGCTCAGCAGGGTACGACGCAGGGAATTACCCAGGGTATAGCCGAATCCGGGTTCCAGGGGCTCGATGGTGAAGCGGGAGCGCTGGGCATTGACGACTTCTTCGGTAAGTGTCGGACGCTGTGCAATAAGCACTGTTGCTATCCTTTCAGCTCCGACCGGCGGTGCACACACCGGTCTTCGCGGGTGGATTCATGGTTTTTCTAGTGCTCAGACGCGACGGCGCTTGGGAGGACGGACACCATTGTGTGCCTGGGGGGTCACATCGGAGATGGACCCGACCTCGAGACCTGCGGACTGCAGGGAACGGATGGCTGTCTCACGACCAGAGCCCGGGCCCTTGACGAAGACATCGACCTTCTTGACGCCGTGCTCCATGGCCTTGCGGGCTGCGGACTCGGCTGCCATACCCGCTGCATACGGGGTGGACTTACGGGAGCCCTTGAAGCCGACATCGCCACCTGATGCCCAGGCGACGACCGCGCCGGAGGGGTCCGTGATGGAGATGATGGTGTTGTTGAACGTTGACTTGATATGCGCCTGCCCGACGGGAACCGACTTGCGGTCCCTGCGACGAGGCTTGCGCGCGGCCTGCTTTGCTGCTGCCATTGATCCTCGTTTCCTTCTAACGAATTACTGATTGCTTGCTCGGGATAAGCGGGGGCGAACCCCTGTCCCGAATCCGGCCTTACTTCGTCGCCTTCTTCTTTCCGGCGACTGTGCGCTTCGGTCCCTTGCGGGTACGGGCGTTGGTCTTGGTACGCTGACCGCGCACGGGCAGACCCCTGCGGTGGCGCTGGCCCTGATAGCAATTGATCTGGATCTTACGGCGAATATCGGCGTCGATCTCACGACGCAGATCACCCTCGATCTTGTAGTTGCCTTCGAGGTAATCACGCAGCGTAATGAGCTGCTCATCCGTGAGATCCTTGACGCGGGTGTCCGGATTCACTCCGGTCGCGGCAAGTGTTTCCTTGGCACGAGTACGCCCGACACCGAAAATGTAGGTGAGGGCTATCTCGATGCGCTTCTCGTTGGGGATGTCGACTCCGGCAAGACGTGCCATTGCGATTCCTTTTTGTTCTACGCAGGTCGTGCACCAAGTCTTCCGGTCTCCCGGCCCGGGCCTGCGCACCCGGGGTTCAGTCTGACGACTGTGACTCAGCGCCTTTGTGTTTCGTTGCCGCTGGAAATCCGCTCAGCCCTGGCGCTGCTTGTGGCGCGGGTTTTTGCAGATCACCATGACGCGGCCGTGTCGACGAATCACGCGGCAGTTCTCGCAGATTCTCTTCACACTAGGGCTGACCTTCATGGTTTTCCTTTACTTGTGTACCTATCACTTGTACCGGTACGTAATACGACCGCGGTTCAGATCGTAGGGACTCATTTCAAGCACCACCCTGTCCTGGGGCAGAATGCGGATGTAGTTCTTGCGCATCTTGCCTGAAATGGTGGCCAGGACAATGTGCTTGTTCTCGAGCTCGACGCGAAACATTGCATTCGGCAACGCCTCGACGACCCGCCCCTCAACTTCAATCACACCATCTTTTGCCATAAGCCTTCTATCCGATCCTCGGCTGATTACACAACGCGTCAGAAGACACGCCAAATTGCAAGTATAGCATCAATGGATACAACTCGGTTAAGTGGCGTGTTGATATAGCAAAGGGGCCGCACCAATGTGGCCTGCCATGCACAACCATCATAGCAGGACACCGGCGCGGTCCCTCCCGAATCGAAGAACAAACCGGAAAACCGCGGACCGACAGGGGGTGGAGAAATCCCGAATCGACCCGCGGAGCTCTTATACGGCTTTACCCCGGACCGTCGCCGGACCGGAGCAGAAAGCGGCCCTCAGTCCTCGATGGCGATGGACTGCTTGTTGTCGACCTGCTTGACGCTGGCCTTGGGCAGGCTGATCTCCAGGGTGCCGTTGGTGTACTTGGCGTGGATGTCCTCCTGGCGGACATTATCGCCGACGTAGAAGCTGCGTGAGCAGGAACCGGTGTACCGCTCGCGACGGATCCACTGACCCTTGTCATCCTTGTCGCCCTGATCGGCGTTCTTCTGGGCCGAGACCACCAGGTAGCCGTCCTCCAACCGCAGGGAGATGTCCTTCTTGTCGAAGCCGGGCATATCCACGTCGATCTGATACTGGTCATCCTTCTCACGAACATCCGTGTTCATCAGCGGGCCGGCCATGGCGACACCCTTGCCGTCATCCTGACGACGGGCGTCACGCCAGTTGTTGAAGAAGGGATCGTCAAAGAAATCACTGAAAATCGAGTTGTTCATCAATGCAGGGAACATTGCCATAATTGCACTCCTTAATGCTGTCAAGTCGTTACCGCGGCAAGCGCCCCGCCGATGCCGCCCCCAGAAACCTGCGACCGACGGGACATCCGAGGCCTGTGACCTCTTCCTTGCCTGTCACTATCTTCAATTCCCCGGGTGCCCTCTTCATGCCCGGTTTTCACCCAGGGAATAAAAAGTTGAGTCAGACAGACTCAACTTTGAATCTTGGTCTTTCCGGCTTTCGAGAGGCAAGTGCCCACATCCTAAGACACATTGCGGTCCGGCTCTTGTTCCAGGGTGGCGCAGGACTTTAGAATGAGACCGATTCACTCAATCACGACACCGGTGGATGGGGACACGGTTCCCGTCGCACAGCCGACCATCAAGAATCATCAAGACCTAAGGAGCCTTGCATGTTTACCAATGAATATGTCAAGCGTGTCTACCAGCAGGTAGAGCGCCGCGACGGGAACCAGCCCGAATTCCTCCAAGCCGTCCGGGAGGTGTTCGAGAGCCTGGAGCCGGTGGTGGCCAAGCATCCCGAATATGAGGCCAACGGCGTCCTGGAGCGCCTGGTCGAACCGGAACGGGTGGTCAAGTTCCGCGTGGCCTGGACGGATGACCAGGGCAGGGTCCAGGTCAACCGGGGGTACCGGGTCCAGTTCAACTCGGCCATCGGGCCCTACAAGGGTGGTCTGCGCTTCCACCCCACCGTGACCGAGTCGGTCGTCAAGTTCCTCGGCTTCGAGCAGATCCTGAAGAATTCCCTGACCGGCCTGCCCATGGGCGGCGGCAAGGGCGGCTCGGACTTCGACCCCAAGGGGCGTTCGGATGCCGAGGTCATGCGCTTCTGCCAGGCCTTCATGACCGAGCTGCAGCGCCACATCGGCCAGTTCACCGACGTGCCCGCCGGCGACATCAACGTGGGTGGCCGAGAGATCGGCTACCTCTTCGGCCAGTACAAGCGCCTGCGCGACGAGTACTCGGGCGTGCTGACCGGCAAGGACATGACCTTCGGCGGATCCCTGGCCCGCACCGAGGCCACCGGCTACGGCCTCTGCTACTACACCCAGGAGGCCCTGAAGGCCCTGCGCCAGGACTCCCTTCAGGGCAAGACCGTCTCCATCTCCGGCTCGGGCAACGTGGCCATCTTCGCCACCGAGAAAGCCCAGCAGCTGGGCGCCAAGGTGGTGACCGCATCCGACTCCGACGGGTACGTCTACGATCCCGATGGAATCGACCTGAACCTGGTCAAGGACATCAAGCTGGGTCACCGCGGCCGAATCAAGGAGTACGCCGACCGGGTCCAGGGTGCCGAATACCACGAGGGCTGCAAGGGCGTCTGGACCGTTCCCTGCGATATCGCTTTGCCCTGCGCCACCCAGAACGAGATCGACGAGGAGTCCGCCGGGACCCTGGTCGCCAACGGGTGCACCGTGGTCTGCGAGGGTGCCAACATGCCCTCAACCCCCGGGGCCATTGCCGTCTACCAGGAGCAGGGACTGCTCTACGGCCCCGCCAAGGCGGCCAACGCCGGCGGCGTGGCCGTCTCCGGTCTGGAGATGAGCCAGAACTCCCTCCGCCTCCAGTGGACCTTCGACGAGGTGGACCAACGGCTGAAGGACATCATGACCGACATCTTCCAGAAGTCCTACGAGGCCTCCAAGGAGTATGGCAAGCCCGGTGACCTGATGCTGGGCGCCAACGTGGCCGGCTTCACCAAGGTCGCCGATGCCATGGTGGCCCAGGGCGTGCTCTGAACCCACGGGCGGTGAGTCCGGAAAGGGCGCAGACCCGCCCCGGAACCCGCTGAGATACGAATGGAGGGGGTCGACCCATCGGGGTCGGCCCCCTCCACTGACATTCATGGCCCTCGCCCGTCCCCGGACCGGCAGGGAGACCTACTCCAGTTCCAAGGCTCCGGTATAGAGCTGGTAGTACTCACCGTGCTTGGCGATGAGCTCATCATGGTTGCCGCGTTCGATGATCCGCCCATGGTCCAGGACCATGATCACATCGGAGTTGCGGACCGTGGAGAGCCTGTGGGCGATGACGAAGACCGTCCTCCCCCGCATCAGGGCGTCCATACCCTGCTGGACCACCTCCTCGGTCCTGGTGTCGATCGAAGAAGTGGCCTCGTCCAGGATCATGGCCGGGGGGTCCGCGACGGCGGCCCTGGCAATGGAGATCAGCTGGCGCTGCCCCTGGGAGAGGCCGCTCCCATCCCCCTCCAGGACGGTCTGGTACCCCTGGGGAAGCATGCGGATGAAACCATCGGCGTTGGTCATCCTGGCCGCTTCCATACACTCCTGGTCGGTGGCGTCCAGGCGACCATAGCGGATGTTGTCCAGGACTGTACCGGTGAAGAGGTTGACGTCCTGGAGGACGATGCCCAGGGAACGACGGAGGTCCGGCTTACGGATGTTCCTCACGTCGATCCCGTCGTAGAGGATCTGGCCCTGCTGGATGTCGTAGAAGCGATTGATCAGGTTGGTGATCGTGGTCTTGCCGGCACCGGTGGCGCCGACCAGGGCCACCTTCTGCCCCGGCTTGGCGAACCAGGTGATGTCATGCAGGACGGGCTTCTTGGGGTCATAGCCGAAGCTGACATCGGTGAACCGCACATCCCCCTGGAGGAGGGTGTAGCGCCCGTCAGGCGAGGTAATGGCCTGGTCCTTGGCTTTCAGGGCCACATCACGGGCTTCCCCGGGTAGCTTCATGGCGGCCTCCAGCGAGCGCCTGCCGTCATCGTTCACGTCACGCTTCCAGGCCCAGTGCCCGGTCTCGTGGTCGACCGGGGTCATGGTGCGGCCGTCCGAGGCCAGCTCGACGCTGACCAGGCTGACCGTACCATGGTCGGACTCGGCGGGTTGGTCCATCAGGTCGAAGATCCGGGAGGCACCGGCCAGGGCCATCATGACCATGTTGAACTGCATGGAGACCTGACCGATGGGGTTGATGAAGGAGCGGGACAGGGTCAGGAGCGAGACGATGGTCCCCAGGGTGAGCGGCCCCGCCCCGGTCAGACCCGCATTCCTCATCCCCGCGATGCCGGCCAGACCACCGACGATGGCCAGGATGACATAGAGGAGGTAACCCATGTTGCCCACGACCGGCATGGTCACGTTCCCGTAGGTGTTGGCCTGGGCCGAGGCATGGAAGAGCTCCTCGTTCCGGGCCTCGAAGACCTTGGCCGTGGCATCCTCATGGTTGAAGACCTTGATCACCTTCTGCCCGTTGACGGCCTCCTCGACAAAGGCGTTGACCTGGCCCAGATAGCGCTGCTGGTGGACGAAGTACCGTCCGCTTCGGGTGACCAGCACCCGGACGACCACGATCAGGACGGCCGAGAAGACCAGGGTCAGGACGGTGAAGGGGATGGAGAGCCAGAGCATGGAGATCAGGGCCGCCAGGGCGGAGAGGACCGAGGAGACCATCTGCGGGAAGGACTGGGAGATGGCCTGACGGAGGGTGTCCGTGTCGTTGGTGTAGCGGCTCATGGTGTCGCCGTGCTCATGGGTGTCGAAGAAGCCGATGGGCAACTCCTGCTGGTGGGCGAACATCTGGTCGCGGATGGTCTTCAGGGTGCCCTGTTCCACCTTGACGATCAACCAGTTCCAGAACCAGGAGCAGAAGGTCCCCACAGCATAGAGGCAGCCCATCAGGATCAGGGTACGCATCAGGGGGCCCCAGTCCGGGTCGGTGGCTCCCACCAGGGGGAGGATGTAGTGGTCGATCAGAGGCTGGAGGAAGAAGGCCGAGGCCGCCTGGGCCCCCGCGCTGATGATGATGCACACCACGATCACGACCAGCTGCCAGCGATAGGCCATCAGGTAGCCCAGGAGACGACGCGTGGTTCCCGGGGCGGCCCGGTCCAGGCGGGGCTTGCGGTCCTTGAATGATTCGTCACTCATGGTCCTCGTCCTCCTTGCCCCGGTTCCTGGTCTGCGATTCGTATATGGACCGGTATTCCCGACAGGTTCGCAGAAGGTCCTGGTGGGCGCCCCTGTCGAGGATCCGACCCTCCTCCAGGACCACGATCATGTCGGCGTCCTCGACCGAGGCCACGCGCTGGGAGATGATGATCTTGGTGGTGTCCGGAATCTCCTGGCTGAAGGCCTGGCGGATCAGCCGGTCGGTCTTGGTGTCGACGGCGCTGGTGGAGTCGTCCAGGATCAGGATGTTCGGCTTCTTCAGGAGGGCCCGGGCTATGCAGAGGCGCTGACGCTGCCCGCCGGAAAGGTTGGTGCCACCCTGGTCCAGGTGGGTCTGGTAACCGTCGGGAAACTCATTCACGAAACCATCGGCCTGGGCCAGGGTGCAGGCATGCACCAATTCCTCGTCGCTGGCCTGGGGATTGCCCCAACGCAGGTTCTCGGCGATGGTCCCGCTGAAGAGGACGTTCTTCTGGAGGACCATGGCCACCTGGTCGCGCAGGACGGCCAGGTCATACTGGCGCACGTCGACCCCGCCCACCTGGAGGGATCCCTCGGTCACGTCATAGAGGCGGGGAATGAGCTGGACCAGACTGGACTTGGAGGACCCGGTCCCGCCCACGATGCCCAGGGTGGAGCCCGAGGGGATGTCCAGGTCGATGTGGTTCAGGACCGGGCGCTCGGACCGGTCGGAATAGCGGAAGGTCACGTCCCTGAAGCTGATTGAACCGTCAGCCACCTCCATGACCGGGTTCGCGGGATCGTGCACGGTGCTGGCCTCGTCCAGGACCTGGCAGATGCGTTCGGCGGACGCCTGGGAGATGACGACCATCACGACGATCATGGAGACCATGTTCATGGCCATCATGATCTGGATGGCATAGGTGACCAGGGCGGTCAGGTCACCCGTGGTCAGCCCAAGGGAGGCGTTGTTCCCGGAGGCCACGATCTGGGAGGCGCCCATCCAGGAGATGACCAGAAGCGAAGCGTAGATGCAGAAGTTGAGCAGGGCAGGGTTCAGGCTCATGATCCGTTCGGCCTTGCAGAAGGCCCGGTATATGGCCAGGGAGATCCCGTCGAACTTGCGCTCCTCGTGGTCCTCCCGGTTGTAGGACTTGACCACCCGGATACCCTGGAGGTTCTCGTCGACCACGTTGTTGAGGTGGTCGTAGGTGTGGAAGACCCGCTCGAAGATCGGATGGACCAGGAGGGAGAGGCCGATGAGGCCGAACCCGAGGATGGGGATGGCAATCAGGAAGACCATGGATATGGGCCTGGAGATCCTGAAGGAGAAGATCCAGGCCACGATGACCATGATCGGGGCCCTGACCCCCACCCTGATGACCATCTGGTAGGCGTTCTGCAGGTTGGTCACATCGGTGGTCAGCCTGGTGATGATGGATCCGGTGGAGAAACGGTCGATGTTGGTGAAGCTGAAGGACTGGACCTTGGCGAAGAGGTCGCTGCGAAGATTCTTGGCCAGGCCCGATGAGGCGATGGCCGCGTACCTTCCGGACATGAATCCGGAGACCAGGGAAACGGCCGAGCAGGCCAACAGGATCAGGCCGAACTTGAAGATGGCCGGCATGGATCTCCCGGAGACACCCTGATCGATCAGGGAGGCCATGATGGTCGGGATGACGATCTCCAGGACGCTTTCCAGAAAGACGAAGGCCGGGGTCAGGAGGCTGGCCTTCCGGTATTCCCGCAAGGAGTGCAAAATGGTGCGGATGGTGTGCTGCGGATGGGTCGGTTCCTGCTTGTCCGATCTGAGCTCGGATGCCGTAGAACCCTTCAAGTCGCCCTCCCTCATTAGTTTCAACACAGTTTCCGGGCATTTCCGGCCCGAATCCGGTCGACCATCAGGCTATCACCAGGCCCGACCCGGGCCGCTCATTTCAGCCAACCGGTACAGATGATATGGGGGGGGGGGGAAGAAGAGAGAAGGAAGAGAAAAAGCTCAATCTGAGCGTTCATTCGCTCGCGTCTGGAAATAAGAGGGCTCCGCGACGATTCGCCGCATCTTGCCATCCAAATCGTATCGTACCAAAAGGATGGCAATAAGGAGAACCATGACCAGAGGAACCCATACGAAGGTTCCCACCATGGCCGAAAGGGCCCTTTCTGTCTGGTGGCTGGTTTCGGCCTTGTAACCGGAAGCGGACAGGACCCAGGCTATGGCCGCCGACGATACCCCCATGGCCACCTTCATGGAGAAGCTGGAGGAGCTGAAGACCATTCCGTCCGAGCGGACACCGTAACGCCACTGGCCATAGTCCACAACATCGGCACTCATGGAATTCAACGATGCATTCAGAGGAACCATACCTGTCATCCTGAGTAGGATGGATAGAAAGAAAATGCCAAGGCTGGAGGAATCGATACGGATTAGCAGACTCCCCGCCACTACGAGAACCAGACCCGCCAGGGAAGTGGTACGCTTCCCGAACCGCGCAATGATGGGTCCTGACAGGGGCAGGCCGAGAATCATCGGCAAGACCGTGGCAAACCCCAATGCCGAGGTAAGGCTCGGATTACCAAGGACATACTTGGCCAAATAGGCCGCCATTCCATTTGCTATGCCGTTGTAGACCCATAGGAGGAAATTGAGTCCGAGGGTGATCCACCAGTACCGGTTCTTCGACAGGGCGGCAAACTGGCTGCCTAGGGTAACCCTGTCCTCCCGGCCACCACCAAGGTCCTGTTCGCGTGTCATCCGGAAGGTATACCAGTACCCGAAGGGAATCATGAACGCTATGCACCCGAAGAAGACGCCCCAACCGGTCGCACCCCCGCCGAGTCGAGCAATGAGTGGCATGGCCAGCAGGTAGACGAGCATGGCTCCGATGTTGGCCGTGGTCATCCGGAAGATGTTGAGCCGGGTTTTTTCGTCGACATCACTGGTTATCAGTGAGGTAAGGGAAGCGTATGCCACGTTCACCGTCGAGTAAGCCAGATTCACCAGGATGAAGGATATCCAGGCGTATCCGAGCCTGCCAGCGGACGTTCTGCACGGATCAAGGAAGAGCAGGAAAAAGCAGGGACCATAAAGGACACCCCCGGCCAGCATCCATGGCCGGGCCCTCCCCCACCTGGTCCTTGTTCGGTCAATCAACACGCCGACCACCACATCCCAGATCGCCGCCGCCAATCGCACCAGCAGGAGCATGAAGGCGACATTGGCAGGATTCAGATGAATCACATCCGTATAGAACATGGTCAGATAGGTAGCCATCGCGATGTTGCCGATGGATGTCCAGAAATCACCCATACCGAAGGCGAATTCCTCCGATAGGCCGACCCCTCCTCTACCGCTTCCCCGACACACCATCCTAGGCGACTCTGCTGAGTCGGACTGCCATGTACTGGCGCTGTCCCAGATTGACCCGGATCCGATCCCGACATTCTTCAGGCAGTGTCGTCACGGTCATGTTCCAGGTGTCAATCACATCAACCTTGTAGCGATGCCCCTCGGGAAGGGCGAACTCACGGTAGAGCGGCTGATACCAGCCGAAATAGACCAGGCTGTAATCAACGCCGCTACGAATCACAGGAACATCCCAGTACTGGCCGGCCTTCTCCCAGGCTGCATCACTGACGGCATTCGGGGCCTTGGGTGAGGACAGGGGCCAGACGGCATCCTGGGGCGTTCCCGCATCCAGGGGAGTTGCATCCCGTGGCATCTGCTCAAAGATGTCACGCATGAAGGCGATACGGGCAGGTGACTCCCCATGCAGACGACCTCCATGCGCCCACCAGATCTGAGGGCCCTTGTCGATGAAGGTCTCACCATGTGTTACATACCCGCACCTCATGCAACCCTGCCAGAACCGGCGCACCATCTCCTGGGCGGAGAGATTTCCCCAGCCCCAGTAAATGTTGCCCTCGTATCCTGCTTCATCACAGATTACGGGCTTGTGAAAGCGCTGCCTCCAATCCTCGATGTCCTCGGTGGTCCTGGTCACGTCCGTGCGCTGGATGGAACAATGGGTGCACCAAGGCTCGTTGTAATCGTATATCGTGAGGCAGTTGTGGATGGAGCGCAGATGGCCGAATGCATCGTCTGCCATAACGACCCTTGCATAGCTGCGCCAATCCTCGAGGGACTTGTAGGGCATGAGGTCATATTCATTGGCGAGTGACCACCAGACGTTCTTGTAGGCACCATATCTGCGGGCCATATAACTCAGATAGAACCTGTCCTCGTCGGTGGTCATCCTGGAGAACCCCCACTCCGGCTTGTCATAGGGATGCAAAAGGATGACGTCCGCCTGAATGCCAAGCTGGTCGAGCTGGGTTATGCGCCTGTCGAGATTCTCGAAGAAGTCCTCGTTGAACCTGCTGTGGTCAAACCCCTGGGCCATGGAACCCTGATAAGCGAACATGGGTGGATCGGCCGTGTTGAAGTCATAAAACTTGGGAAAGACACACATACGCACCTTATTGAAAGGCGATGTGGCCAGGGTCTGCAGGGTCTGGTCCTGAACGGCAGTGTCCTGGCTAATCCAGGCATAGCATGTGGTGCCGAAGGGGACGTAATCAGTGCCGTCCTCGTAAGCGAAGCGAAAGGGCAGCTCCCTGCCGTATACCTGGGCCCGCTCCCCTGAAACCACGTCCTTGGCCGGGAGGACACGACCGTGGTTTTCGCCTCGGGCCGGTGCGGCCTCAAGAGTACCCTGACAGTCATCCAGATTCGGATCATTGCTGTGGGTTTCGTAGGTCCACAAGCCGGTTGTCAATGGCATGAACCTGATGGAAAAATGCCCCTTGCCGCGATAAAATCCCTTGACGCTGATCAGCTCACCGGTTTCCCGCGAACGGAAATCCGCCCTAAGCTGCGTCTCGACGTACGGGTTTCCCCGCTCGCTCCCCTGAAGGTTGATTTCATATAAGCCATATTGCTCTGTTGCCTCTGACTCTGTCATGATTCTGCCTCTCCTGAACCGGCGCACACCAACGTGCGCCTTATATACGGTTGTGGTAACCGATAAGCCCTGGATACCGGAACTGATCTAGTTATTATTAGTTACTGACGAGTAATTTAATTGAAGAGACAAGGACTGTCAACTAGAGGACGTGTCTCAGCGATACCCGGCCCAGATCGGCAGAGGGAAAAGGTAATCAGCGTAGCGATCCCACTCGGCCAGGAAATCGATGGTTTCAGGATTGGCCAGCCAGCGTCCCTCCAGGCCATACATGGCGGCATTGGCCAGCATATAGACGAACTCTCCATCCACCCCGTCGGGAAGGGCCCACTCATGCCTGTTGTATAAATCCGCCATGCGGGCAGGGCGGCTCGCAAAGTAATCATGAGCGGGATGATCGGGGGCCATGGCCTCGGAATTGAGCATCTCGAAGACCCTGACCAATTCAGGTTGACGCACATTCTGCTCAACCACGCACCTCAGCGCTTGGGGAATCCTGGGGAGCCGGCCAGCCATGGGGCCATTGTCTTCAAACTGTCCAAGGTAGGAATCAATGGCATCATCGCGATCGTAGTGTCGCTCAACGACCGCAATAAGGAGGCCCCGCTTACTCTTGACCCTATGGATCACCGCCGTCTGGGATATCCCTATCTCCTTGGCGACATCCTGCAGGGACATCCCGTAGTAGCCTTTTTCGCCGATCAGCCGTACGGCTACATCAACTATCTGCTCGAAGCGGTCCTCCGCACTCATACGCCTGGGATGGACAGGATGAGCCTGTTCACCACCGATCAGACGACTGATACTGGCTCGCTCTTCATCTTCCACAACCACACGACCAGACCCGCCTCTACCTGATTCGTCGGTGCTCTCCGGCATCCCAGTCTCCCCTCTCAACCCGAACAGACAAGACACAGACTGATTGTATTGGACCAGTATGAGAATCCAAATGAATTGAAGCCTTTATACCCAGTTTTTTGACAAGAGGTAAGGCACCGCCTATATTCTAAGTTACTTAGTAGTAATGGCTAACTACTAACCGGAACAGTGTTGTACCGATTCTTCAATGCCAAGGAAGGTGCGGGATGGAAACAGCAATTACAAACAAGGACGAACTGGCACCAGATACAGGCAAGCCAGTCAGCACATTGAATCTTGGACGTTTCGGCGCTGGATTCATATTCTTCTGCATCGTATTCATGATGTCCGGCACCATCGGCTCCACAGTTCTCCTCCCTGCCCGGTTCAACACCTTGGGCATTGGTCAGGGGGAAACGATCCTGGGCACGATGAATTCCATCGGTATCATCTTCGCCTTGATATCGAACGTGATCTTCGGCGCCTTGTCGGACGCCTCCAACAGCAGATTCGGCAAGCGCACCCCTTGGATCATCATTGGTGGCCCCATAGCCGGTATCGGGTTCTACCTGACCTCGATCTCACCTACGCTGGTCACCATCGTTGCCTCCTGGTCGCTGCTCCAAATCGGACTGAACTGCATGCTGGCACCTTGCGTGGCCATCCTGTCGGACCGAATCCCACAGAAGTACCGAGGCACCATGAGCGCCTTCTATGGAGCCGGCCAGATCGTCGGACAATCGCTTGGCACAATCATAGGTTCCGCTTTCATCAAGACCCCGACTGTCGGATTCCTTATAGGCACCATCTGCTGGTTCCTTTGCGGTGTGGGGACCGTCTTGCTGATTCCTCGCGAACTGCCCGGCAAGACCGCCGAGAACGAGCGCTTCAGCCTCAAACAGGTCATCGTCCAGTTCAGGCCCCCCACTCAAGGGGCCAGTGATTTCTACAAGGCCCTGATCGGCCGGTTGATGATGATCTTCGGCTACAACATGATTGTGGGCTATCAGCTCTACATCTGCATGAAGTACATCAAACAGAGCGACACGGTGGCGGCATCCACCGTGTCGACCATGGCCGTTATCACCATGTTCGTCTCCCTGGCTGTCTCCCTTCTGTCCGGCCCCCTTTCGGACAGAATCGGCAAGCGCAAGATCCCGGTCTTCATCTCCTCGGTCATCATCGCCGTTGGCATCGCCGTCCCCTGGCTCTGGCCCACCAAGATTTCGATGATGATCTATGCAGCGGTCATGGGACTCGGATACGGCATCTACATGGCCGTCGACCAGGCCCTGAACGTTGATGTCCTTCCCAATCCTGATGAGGCCGGCAAGGATCTGGGCATCCTCAACCTGGCCAACACCCTGGGCCAAGTCATCGCCCCCATCGTCACCTCATCCATCGTGGTTGCCACGGGTGGCTACTTCCTGGTCTTCCCGGTCGCCATGGCTGCCGTCTTGGTTGGTGCAGTGGTCATCATGTTCATCAAGAAGGTCCAGTAATCCATATTCCGCTAAACGAAAGGGTACGAACCATCCTATCTGCGGTTCGTACCCTTTGCTATCGACGCTCTGGAGGTGCCAGAAAGGATAAATACCCTCCGCGCCTTCAGCGCCTGTCCAGCTCGTCGACGATTGCCTTGGAGATCTGGTCGACCTCCCCCTGACCGTCCACGGCCACCAGGAGACCCCGTGACCTGTAGGTGTCCAGGAGGGGTGCGGTCTCCTTGGCATAGATGTCCAGACGCTTGGCGATGGCCTCAGGGGTGTCGTCGGCACGACCCTCCTCCTCGGCCCTCTTGGCGATGCGTTGCATAAGGATGTCGTGGTCCGCGTCCAGGGCCACCACGGCCGTCAGTGGGGTGCCCAACTCCTGGAGCATCTGGTCCAGGGCCTCGACCTGGGTGGCGGAACGAGGGTACCCGTCCAGGATCCATCCATGGGAGGCGTCATCCATGCCCAGGCGGTCCTTGACGATCTTGTTGGTCAGCTCGTCGGGCACCAGTTCACCCTTGTCGGTATAGGCCTTGGCCTGTTTGCCCAGATCGGTCCCGTTCTTCAGGTTGTACCGGAAGATGTCACCGGTGGAGATGGCCGGAATCCCGTAATGCTTGCTGAGCAGGGCCGCCTGCGTGCCCTTTCCGACTCCCTGAGGTCCCATGATCAACAGTCGCTGTGCCATTCCTTGTCCTTTGCTTGATTCCTTGCTTTTCCGGTCCTCAGCGAATCGTCCGCCGGAACCCTCACCTACGTATGCTAGTGATTGCCCGGTCCAAGAGGGCGGACCGGTTCCCGAATTCAAGAAGGTCTGGTCAACGGACCGTACGAAACCGCTGGCCAGACCTTTCAGAGTCTGTGGTCGAATCCTCCCGAGGGGGACCCGGTCGGAGGGTTCAGCCCTCCTTGTGGTCACCTTCCAGGAGGAAACCGGTGTACTGGAATTGTTCGGTCTGTGCCTTGGCCTGGCGCAGGGTGTCCAGACCGACGCCCGCGATGATCAGGATGGTGGTGCCTCCGAAGGGCAGCTTGGAATTGATCTTGAGCAGCATGATCAGGACGGTGGGAATCAGGGCCACGAAGAGCAGGTAGATGGCACCCACGGTATTCAGCCTGTTCATGACATAGTTCAGATACTGGCTGGTGGCACGTCCGGCCCTGACACCGGGGATGAAGCCACCGTATTCCTTCATGTTGTCTGCTGTCTCGTCCGGGTTGAAGGTGATCGAGGTGTAGAAGAAGCAGAAGAAGACGATCATGACCGAGTACAGGACGATGTACCAGACCGAGGTGGTGTCGGCCAGATTCGCGTCGATCCACTTGACCCAGTTCTGATCGGACTTGCCGAACTGGGCGATCAGGGTGGGGATGGCCAGAATGGACGAGGCGAAGATGGGTGGGATGACGCCGGACATGTTGATCTTCAGGGGAAGGTAGGTGGATGATCCGCCATACATCTTCCTGCCGATCATGCGCCTGGTGTACTGGACCGGGATACGGCGCTGGGCCAGCTCCACGAAGTCCACGAAGATCAGGATGAAGACCAGGACAGCCACTACGATGCCGAACTTGGTCCAGTCGCCGTTCTTGCCGTTGGTGCCCCAGCCGATGTTCCAAAGCTGCGGCAGGAATCCGGAGCAGATGGAGGTGAAGATCAGGACCGACATACCATTGCCGATACCCTTGTCGGTGATGAGCTCGGCCATCCACATGATCAGGCCGGTGCCGCCGGTCATGATCAGGACCATGACGATCAGGTTCCAGACCGAGCTGTCGGGGATGACCTGGCTCTGGCATGCCCCATTGAAGAGGGCGCCGGACCTGGCGGTGACCAGGATGGTGGTGGACTGGAGGATGGCCAGGCCGATGGTCAGATACCTGGTGTACTCGGTGAGCTTGGCCTCACCCGACTGGCCCTCCTTGTGCAGGGCCTCGAACCGAGGGATGACCACACGCAGCAGCTGAACGACGATGGATGCCGTGATGTAGGGCATGATGCCCAGTGCGAAAATGGAGAGCTGGAGGAGTGCGCCACCGGAGAACAGGTTGACCAGGCCTATGAAGTCCTCATTGCCGGCTGTGGTGATGCACTTCTGCACAGCGGGGTAATCCACTCCGGGGGTCGGTATGAATGAACCGATCCGGTAGATGATGATGATACCAAAGACGAAGAGGATCTTGTTCCTCAGCTCCTTGGTTCTGAAGGCCTGGATTAACGTCCTCACCTAAGTTCCTTCCCTACCGCGCCTGAGTTCTCCATAAGCCGCGCTCATCCTTGTGCTCCGACCAGCATAACCGATGGGTCTGTCAACCTTGGTCGAATCTGGAATCGGCCCTCGCCCGTGAGACGGGGAGGGCCGATGAACCATGTCCTGCCGTGCAGGTCAGTCCCTCCGATACTCAGTCTTCGGAGATGGACCCGCCTGCAGCCTCGATCTTGCTCCTGGCAGAGGCCGAGGCCTTCATGCCCTTGAGGGTGAAGGCCGTCTTGGCCTCACCTTCCCCGAGGACCTTGACCGGGTAACCCTTGCGGACCGCTCCGCCCTTGACCAGGTCGTCGACGGTGATCTCGCCGCCCTTGGGGAAGAGCTCGCTCAGTGCCCCAAGGTTGACGACCTGATACTGCTTCTTGAACGGGCTGCGGAATCCGCGCAACTTGGGCAGCCTCATGTACAGAGGCAGCTGGCCGCCTTCGAATCCTGGACGCACCTGGTAACGCGCCTTGGTACCCTTCATGCCACGGCCCGAGGTCTTGCCCTTGGACCCTTCGCCTCGGCCCACACGGATGCGGTCGCGCTTGGCTCCGGGAGCCGGACGCAGATCGTGCATCTGCAGGATCGTAGGCTCTTGCTTCTCGCTAGCCATTGTCAGTCAGCCTCCTCTACGGTGACCAGGTGGCGGACCTTATTGGCCATGCCCCTGTAGACGGGCGTATCCTCACGGATGACGGACTGCCCGATCTTGTGCAAACCAAGGGACTTGACGTTTTCCTTCTGGCGTGCAGTCGAATGCACCAGGCCCTTGGTCAGTGTGATCTTGATCTGCTTGGCCATCACTCACCTGCCTTAGCGTCATCGTTGGCCTTTTCCTTGGCCTCTTCACGCTCCTTACGGGCCTCGGCGATGCCGGCTGCGCGGGCACGGAGCAGGGAGTCGGGAGCGACCTCTTCCAGGGGCAGACCACGGCGGGCCGCGATCTCCTCGGGTTCCTCCAGCTGCTTGAGTGCATCCACAGTGGCGCGGACCATGTTGACGGCCGTTGCGGATCCCATGGACTTGCTGAGGATGTCGGTGATGCCGGCGCACTCCAGGACGGCGCGGACCGGGCCACCGGCGATAACGCCGGTACCGGGGGCCGCAGGCCTCAGGAGGACGGTGCCTGCCGCATCATGGCCGATCACCGGGTGGGTGACGGTGCCGCGGATGCGGGGAACCGTGAACATGTGCTTCTTGGCGTCCAGCTGGCCCTTGGAGATGGCAGCAGGAACCTCACGGGACTTGCCGTAGCCGACCCCGACGGTGCCCTTGCCATCGCCCACGACCACCAAAGCCGCAAAGCTGAAAGTACGTCCACCCTTGTGGACCTTGGACACACGGTTGATGGTCACGACCTTGTCCAGGAGCTCGTCACCACGGCGGTCGTCGCGATCGCGACGACCACGGCGACCGTCACGACGGCCATCGTGGGAGCCGCCGCGACGACCGCCACGGCGATCATCGTTCCGGTCGTTCCTGCCACCCCGGCCGGACTGAGTGTTCTTGGAATCTACAGTCACCTGGGTTGCTTCCTTCGTGTTCTCATTGTCGCTCACAGTGCCAAACCTCCCTCTCGGGCGCCTTCCGCAACCGCTGCGACCCTG
The DNA here is from genome assembly GCF_945269915.1 of uncultured Bifidobacterium sp. Lineage (GTDB taxonomy): Bacteria > Actinomycetota > Actinomycetes > Actinomycetales > Bifidobacteriaceae > Bombiscardovia > Bombiscardovia indica. Next base: position 29,453 of record NZ_CALYOY010000007.1, read on the forward strand.
CCATGGTACTTGTTGCCGCCACGGTCGAAGACGACGGCGGTGATGCCGGCATCCTTGGCCTTGGCTGCAATCTGTTCGCCCACCTTGCGGGCGGCTTCGGTCTTGGTCCCCTTGAAGGAGGAGTAGTCCGAGGCCATCGTCGATTCGCTGACCAGGGTGACCCCCTTGGAGTCATCGACTATCTGGGCGATCATGTTGCGGTTGGTACGGGTGACCACCAGGCGAGGGCGCTCGGCGGTTCCCACCACGTGCTTGCGCAGACGGGCGTGACGACGCAGGCGGGCGACCTTCTTGCCTTTACCTAGAATCGTGACTGTCATATCACTTACCAGCCTTTCCGGCCTTGCGCATGATGTGCTCATCGGCGTACTTGATGCCCTTGCCCTTGTAGGGTTCGGGGGCGCGCAGGCGGCGGATGTTGGCCGCTGCCTGGCCGACGGCCTGCTTGTCGATACCGGAAACGATGACCTCGTTGGCGTTCGGGGTCTCGAACGTGATGCCCTCCGGGGGGTTCACGGTGATGGTGTGCGAGTAACCCAGAGAGAACTCCAGGCCCTTGCCCTTGGCCACCACGCGGTAACCGGTACCCACGATCAGCAGGTGCTTGTTGTATCCTTTGGAGACACCCTCGACCATGGAAGCCACGATCGAGCGGCTCAGGCCATGCTTGGCCCGGGTGGGACGCTCATCATCGACGGGGGTCATGATGATCTGGTTGTCCTCGACCTTGCCGACCACCCCGTCGGGGATGGTGTAGCTGTCTGAACCCTTTGGACCCTTGGCCGTGAATTCCTGGCCCCTGATGGACACCTCCACACCCGCCGGTACGGCGATGGGGAGCTTACCAATATGCGATGCCATGTTCAGCTCTCCTTTCTCACCACACGTAGGCGACGATCTCGCCACCAATGCCCCGGTCGAGGCATTCCTTCTGGGTCATCAGTCCCGAGCTGGTCGAGATGATGGCGATTCCCAGCCCGCCCAAGGGCATGGGCAGGGAATCCGACTTGGTGTACCGACGCAGACCGGGCTTGGAGACACGCTTGATTCCCTGAATGGACTGGCGGCCATCGGGACCGTACTTGAGCGTGATCTCCAGATCCTGCCCGACGCGCGCCTCCTTGGCGCGGTAATCGGCGATGAAGCCTTCGCGCTTGAGAATCTGCGCGATGTTCGCCTTGAATTTGGAGTACGGCATGTCGACTGTTTCATGCTTGGCCGCACTCGCATTGCGCAGACGTGTGAGCATGTCTGCGATGGGATCTGTCATTGTCATGTGGGCTTATGCCCTTCCTCGCCGTGGTTTCCGCCGCCGTGCAGATTCCTGCTGCGACCGCGGACCTTCAGCGTCGATCTTTACCAACTGGACTTCGTAACTCCGGGCAGCTCGCCGCGGTGGGCCTTCTCTCGAAGGCAGATGCGGCACAGGCCGAACTTGCGATAGACGGAATGAGGACGACCGCAGACCTGGCAGCGCGTGTAGCCACGCACCTTGAACTTCGGCTTGCGTGCCGCCTTGTTTCTCAGAGCGGTTTTTGCCATATCAGTTCTCCTTGAAGGGGAAGCCGAGCTGCTTGAGCAGTGCCCTGGCCTCCTGATCGTTCTTGGTGGAGGTCACCACGGTGATATCCATACCACGCTGGTGATCGATCTGATCGGGATCGATCTCGTGGAACATGGACTGCTCCGTGAGACCGAAGTTGTAGTTGCCCTGACCGTCGAACTGACGGTCGCTGATGCCGCGGAAATCGCGGATACGGGGCAGGGCCAGGGTCAGCAGACGGTCCAGGAACTCCCACATGCGCACGCCGCGCAGGGTGACGTAGGCGCCGATGGCCTGGCCTTCACGCAGGTGGAACTGAGCCACCGACTTCTTGGCCTTGGTGATCTTGGGCTTCTGGCCGGTGATGGCCGTCAGGTCCTTGACCGCACCCTCGATCAGCTTGGAGTCCCGAGCCGCGGCACCCACACCCATGGAGACCACGATCTTCTCGATCTTGGGGACCTGCATGGGGTTGGAGAAGCTGAACTCCTTCTCCAGCTCGGGCACGATCTGCTCGCTGTACTGCTGCTTCAAACGAGGGACTGCCGGTGCTTCAACGGTTGTATCGCTCATGACAGCTCCTTGCCTGACTTCTTCGCGAAGCGGGTGCGCACGGTCTTGACCTTGCCGTCACGCGCCTCCTCCTTGATGTTGACGCCGATACGGGTCGGCTTCTTGGTCTCGGGGTCGATCACCATCACGTTGGAGCGATGAATCGGGGCCTCGGTGGGGACGATGCCCGACTCCTGGCCCTGCTGGGTCGCCTTGACGTGCTTCTTGACGATCTGGACACCCTCGACGATCAGACGGTCGTTGGGGAGGATCCTGAGGACCTTGCCCTCCTTGCCGCGATCCTTGCCGCGGATGACCTTGACCTGGTCGCCTGTCTTGATCTTGGCCACCATCTCAGATCACCTCCGGTGCGAGGGACACGATCTTCATGAAGCGCTTGTCGCGCAGTTCACGACCGACCGGCCCGAAGATACGAGTGCCGCGGGGTTCACGGCCATTACCCAGAATGACCGCCGCGTTCTCGTCGAACTTGATGTAGGAGCCGTCGGGACGACGGTGCTCCTTGACTGTGCGGACGACGACCGCCTTGACGACCTCGCCCTTCTTGACCGACCCGCCGGGAATGGCATCCTTGACGGTGGCGACGATGACGTCGCCAATGCCGGCATAGCGACGCTTCGACCCGCCGAGCACGCGGATGGCCAGAATCTCCTTGGCACCCGTGTTGTCGGCGATATGAAGCCGCGATTCCTGCTGAATCATTGATTCTCCTTAGCCGCGCTGGTTCTCCGCAGACACCCTGCCCGAGGACGGATGGATGCGGAGCCTGGCCGAACTTGTTACTTGGCGCGCTCGACGATGGAGTCGAGACGCCAGCGCTTGGTCTTGCTCAGAGGCCGAGTCTCCATGATACTCACGAAGTCGCCAACATGCGCCTCGTTCTTTTCATCATGCGCCTTGACCTTGCGGTTGCTGCGGACGACCTTGCCGTACAGGGGGTGGGTCGAACGCTGCTCCAGCTCGACGGTGATGGTCTTGTCCATACCGTCGGAGACGACATATCCGGTGCGTACCTTGCGGAAGTTGCGCTCCTGCTTGTCAGCCATGCTTACTTCTCCTCAGCTTTGCTATCGGCCTCTGCTTCGGAGGGCGCCTGGCTGATGCCCAGTTCGCGCTCGCGCAGCACCGTGTACATCCTGGCGATGTCGTGCTTGACGGCCTTGAGGCGGGAGGTGTTCTCCAGCTGGCCCGTGGCGGACTGGAAGCGCAGGTTGAAGAGTTCTTCCTTCGACTTCTTCAGGAAGTCCTCGATCTCCGCATCGGTCTTCTCGTTCAGATTCTTGATGGAATATTCGGCTGTTCCGACTGACATCAGATGTCACCGCCTTCACGTGCAATAATCCGGCACTTCATGGGGAGCTTGTCGACTGCACGACGGAGGGCCTCACGGGCCACATCCTCCGAGACGCCGCCGATTTCGAAGAGCACCCTGCCGGGACGGACATTGGCCACCCAGAACTCGGGCGCCCCCTTGCCGGAACCCATTCGGGAACCGAGGGCGTGCTTGGTCAGGGGCCGATCGGGGAAGACCGTGATCCAGACACGACCGCCACGCTTGATGTAGCGGGTCATGGCGATACGGGCAGCCTCTATCTGACGGTTGGTCAGGTAAGCCGGAGCCAGGGCCTGAATGCCAAAATCGCCGAAGGCGATCTCGTTGCCGCCCTTGGACATGCCCGAACGACCGGGACGATGCTGCTTGCGGTATTTAGTCCTCTTTGGGATAAGCACAGCTCACTCCTTTGCTTCCGTTGCGACGGGGGCCGCTGCGGTCTGTTCCTCAGCTGCCGCCGGCGGAGTCGCCACACCGCTGTTCTCCTGGGCTGCGTCCTGCTCGCGACGGGTGCGACCCTCGGCGGGGCGGGCACCACGGCGGGGACGACGGTCCCCCCGACGACCGGGACGGTTGTTCTGCTGAGCCTGCTGCTCCTCGAACTCACGCTCGGTCATGTCGCCCTTGTAGATCCAGACCTTGACGCCGATGCGACCGTAGGTGGTCCTTGCCTCGAAGAAGCCGTAATCGATCAGGGCGCGGAGGGTCTGCAGGGGTACACGGCCCTCGCGGTAGAACTCCGAACGGCTCATTTCGGCTCCACCCAGGCGGCCGGAGAGCTTGATCCTGATGCCCTTGGCCCCGGCGCGCATGGCGTCCTGCTGGGCCTTGCGCATGGCACGACGGAAGGTGACGCGGTTGGTCAGCTGCTCGGCGATGCCCTGGGCGACCAGCTGGGCATCGATCGAGGCGTTCTTGACCTCGAAGATGTTCAGCTGAACCTGCTTGCCGGTGATCTTCTCCAGCTTGGCGCGGACGCGCTCGGCCTCGGCACCGCGACGGCCGATGACGATGCCCGGCCTGGCGGTGTGGATGTCGACGCGCACCCGGTCACGGGTCCGCTCGATGACGATCTTGGAAACGCCGGCGCGCTCCAGATCCTTGTTCATCTCCTTGCGGATCCTGTCGTCCTCAAGCACGAAGTCGCTGTAGCGCTCCCCCGGCTTGTGGGAGTCGGAGTACCACTTGCTGCGGTGCTCTTCGGTGATGCCGAGTCGGTACCCAAACGGGTTGATTTTCTGCCCCATTACCGGGCTCCTTCCTTGTCGGCCACCACGACGGTGATGTGGCTGGTCCGCTTGTTGATGCGGGCCGCACGACCCTGGGCGCGGGCACGGAACCTCTTCAGGGTGGTGCCTTCGTCCACATAGGTCTCACGAACCACGAGCTCGTTCTCACGGAAAGGCTCATTGGCCTTGTCCGCCTTGACACGGGCGTTGGCGATGGCGCTCTCCAGGCACTTGCGGACCGGAATGGCCGCATCCTGGGGGGCGAACTTCAGAATGGTCACGGCCTCGGTCGCCTGCTTGCCTCGGATGAGGTCGACGACGCGGCGAGCCTTGCGCGGCGTCACGCGGACGTGACGTGCAATTGCCTTAGCTTCCATGTGTCTCTACTCTCCCTCGCCTCAGCGGCGTGCTTTCTTGTCGTCCTTCACGTGACCCCTGAAGGTCCGGGTGGGGGCGAACTCGCCGAGCTTGTGGCCGACCATGGCCTCGGTGACGAAGACCGGGACATGCTTGCGGCCATCGTGCACAGCGAAAGTGTGCCCGATGAAGTCCGGGGTGATCATGGAACGACGGGACCAGGTCTTGATGACGTTCTTGGTGCCCTTTTCGTTCTGCTCGTCGACTTTCTTCTGCAAGTGGGCGTCGACGAATGGGCCCTTCTTGATGCTACGAGTCATCTGTTCGGCACTCCCTTACTTGCGGTTCTTACCATTTGGACGGCGGCGCACGATCATCTTGTTGGATGCCTTCTTGGGCCTGCGCGTACGGACCTCGCCCTTGCCCCAAGGAGACACTGGCGGCTTGCCACCACGAGTGCGTCCACCATGCGGGTGGTCGACGGGGTTCATGGACTCACCACGGGTGATCGGTCGGCGACCGAGCCAACGTGCACGACCGGCCTTGCCGAGCTGGATGTTGGCGTGGTCGGAGTTGCCGACCTCACCGACGGTAGCGCGGCAGCGGGCGTCGACGTTGCGAATCTCACCCGAGGGCATACGCAGCTGGGCGTATGCACCGTCCTTGGCGACCAGCTGAACGGCCGCACCGGCGGAGCGGGCGATCTTGGCACCGCCAAGTGGCCTCAGCTCGATGGCGTGGACGATGGTGCCGGTCGGGATGTTGCGCAGGGGCAGGTTGTTGCCCGGTTTGATATCGGCCTTGGGACCGGTCTCGATGGCGTCACCCTGCTTGATGCCCTGAGGAGCAATGATGTAGCGCTTCTCACCGTCTGCGAAGTGCAGGAGGGCGATGCGTGCCGAGCGGTTGGGATCGTACTCGATCTCGGCAACCTTGGCGGGCACGCCGTCCTTGTCCCAGCGACGGAAGTCGATGAGACGGTACTGGCGCTTGTGGCCACCACCGCGATGACGGCTGGTGACCCGACCGTAGGAGTTGCGTCCACCGGTCTTGCTGAGCTTGCGAACCAGCGACTTCTCGGGCTTGGAGCGCGTGATTTCGGCGAAGTCCGAAACCGATGCGTTGCGACGGCCCGCGGTCGTCGGCTTATATGTACGGATAGCCATAATGTAGTTCTTCCTTAACTTTTCTCGGCTAGCCTTCAGTTACCACTACCGAAGACATCGATCGACTGCCCCTCGGCCACCTTGACGATGGCCCGCTTCTCGCTGGCACGCTGGCCGTATCCGGTACGGGTACGGGTGCGCTTGCCCTTGCGGTTCAGGGTGTTGACCGACGTGACCTTCACATTGAAGATCTGCTCGATGGCCTGCTTGATGGCCACCTTGTTGGCGGAAGGATCCACCACGAAGGTGTACTGGCCGCGGTCCGAGTTGGCATAGCTCTTCTCGGAGACGACCGGGCGCAGGATGATGTCGTGCGCGGGCTTGTGGATTGCTGCCATGTGAATCAGGCCTCCTTGACGGTCTCGGACTTGGTGTCGCCCCTGGAAGCCAGGAAGGCGTCGAAGCCGTCCTTGCTGAAGACGACATCCTCGGCGGTGACCACGTCGTAGGTGTTGAGCTGATCGGCGAAGAGGACATGCACGGTGGGCAGGTTCCTCACGGAGAGCCACTCGTTGATGTTCTCACGGGAGAGCACGATGGTCGTGAAGCGGTTCTCGACCAGGGGCAGGAGTGCCGCCTTGGCGGCCTTGGTGGACGGGGTCTCACCGATGCCGAAATCAACCACGTGGATGCGCCCTGCATTGGCCCTGTCGGAGAGGATGTAGCGCAGTGCCGCAGCCTTCATCTTCTTGGGGGTGCGCTGGGAGTAGTCGCGGGGCTGGGGTCCATGGACCACGGCACCACCGGCCCACTGGGGGGCGCGGATGGAGCCCTGACGAGCACGGCCCGTGCCCTTCTGCTTCCAAGGCTTGCGACCGCCACCGGAGATGGTGGAACGGGTCTTGACCGAGTGGGTGCCCTGGCGGGCCGCGGCCAGCTGGGCCACGACGACCTGGTGGATCAGGGGCACATGGGCCTGGACCTCATCCTCGGCGATGCCGAAGATGTTCTCGGGGGCCTCAACCTTGCCGGCTGCCTTGCCCGTGGCGTCCGTGATGTTCAGAGTCAGCTTAGCCATGATTTCAGGCTCCCTTCACTGCCGAACGGACCAGGACGATGGCGCCGCGGGGGCCGGGGACGGCACCCTTGATGGCGATGACGCCCTTCTCGGCATCCGCGGAGACGATGGTCAGGTTCTGGACCGTCGAGGTGTCGTGACCCATGCGGCCGGCCATCCGCTTTCCCTTGAGGATGCGGCTGGGGGTTGCGCATGCGCCCACGGAACCGGGACGACGTTCGTTCTTGTGCGAACCGTGGGTACGGCGGTAGGACTTGAAGCCCCAGCGCTTGATGGTGCCCGCGAAGCCCTTGCCCTTGGTGGTGCCGGTCACATCGACCTCGCTGCCCTCGGGCAGCAGGTCCAGACCGAGCTCCTGGCCGGGCTGGTAGCTCTCGGCGTCACCGGTGCGCACCTCTACCAGGTGGCGGCGCGGGGTCACACCGGCCTTGGCGAAATGACCTGCCAGGGGCCTGGTCACCTTGGTGGGGTCGATCTGGCCGTAGCCGATCTGGATGGCCTGGTAGCCGTCCTTTTCCTCGTTCTTGACCGCGGTCACCACGTTGGTGGAGACATCCACCAGGGTCACCGGGACGAAGAAGCCGTTCTCATCCCAGACCTGGGACATGCCCAGCTTGCGGCCCAGGAGAGCCTTTCGGTTCCTCTGCTCTTCAGCCATACGGTTTCCTCCTCCCTTACAGCTTGATTTCGATGTTGACGTCCGCCGGCAGATCGATGTGCATCAGCGAATCCACCGCCTTGGGCGTGGGATCCACGATGTCGATCAGGCGCTTGTGGGTGCGCATCTCGAAGTGCTCGCGGGAGTCCTTGTACTTGTGAGGAGAACGGATGACGACATACACGTTCTTCTCAGTCGGCAGCGGAACGGGGCCAACAACCGTTGCGCCCGCGTTCGTCACCGTCTCGACGATTTTCTTCGCCGATTGGTCGATGACCTCATGGTCATAGGACTTTAGCCTGATGCGGATTTTCTGTCCCGCCATTGCCGTCCGCCCTTTCTAGCGATCTATATAACTGGTTATCCAACCTGTTGCAAGGGCATCGAGGGCCGGGACTCAGCGGGTTTTCCACCCGGCAAGCCAAAACCGCATCCATGCACAGCCAACAGGAACCCAGTGGGGTAGGTTCCCGTGCTGCACCCGCTATTGTGAATTACAAATGTGCGAGCCCAAAACAGGCAACTTCCTTATTTAACCACGAGGGTACCCCTAGCATAATCCGGGCGTGTCGCACGGGCTTTGACCCCGGAGCCCGTCCGTACCATGGCTTTGGGCATGGCAAGGCCGGTCTCTCCACCGGGAGTTCACTCTCGGTGGAGAGACCGGCCGGTCGATCATGCACTGGGCAGGTCAGATGCGCTGTGAGGCCTCTTCGGTGGCCGCCTCGCCCTCCCTGCTGACACGCAGACGGTGTCCCTCCTCCTGGGGGACGCCGTAGTAGGCGGCGATGGCGATGTCCTTCATGTCCTCGATCAGGGGGATCCGGGGGTTGGCCGGGGTGCACTGGTCTTCGTAGGCACGCATGCCGATCTGGTCCAGGACGCTCCAGAAGTAGTCCTCGTTCACACCGGCGGCCTGGAAGGACCTGTCCATGCCCAGCTTCTGGTCACGGTAGTCCTCGACGGCCTGGGCCAGGAGTTCCACACCCTCCTCGGGCGAGGAGGACTCGATGCCCAGGACGTGGGCCAGCTCCTGGTAGCGCTCGGCGGCGATGTACTCGCTGTATTTGGGCCAGGAGGTGGGCTCCTGAGGAATCTGCCCGTTGTAGCGGATCACGTAGGGCAGGAGGATGGAGTTGGTCCGGCCATGGGCGATGTGGCAGAGGGCGCCGATGGTATGGGCCATGCCGTGGCACATGCCCAGGAAGGCCGACCCGAAGGCCATGCCGGCCATGGTGGCCGCGTTGTGCATCTTCTCCTGGGCCCGGATCTTGGTCCTGCCGCCCTCGGTGCCGACCGAAACCGCCAGGTTGTCCCAAATCAGCTTGGCGGCCCTCAGGGCCATGGCGTCCGTGTAGTCGTTGGCGTAGACCGAGACGAAGGCCTCCATGCAGTGGGTCAGGGCGTCGAAACCGGAATCCGAGGCCAGGCGCTTGGGCTGGGTCCGGGCCAGGACCGGGTCCACGATGGCCACACTGGGGGTCAGGGCGTAATCGGTGATCGGGTACTTGTAGCCGGTCTTGTGGTCGGTGATGACCGCGAAGGGGGTCACCTCGGAGCCGGTGCCCGAGGAGGTGGGGATGCAGACCAACTTGGCCTTGGTTCCCAGCGGCGGGATCTTGAAGGCCCTCTTGCGGATGTCGAAGAACTTCTCGCGCACGTCGGCGAAGGAGATCTCCGGGTGCTCATAGAGGAGCCACATGATCTTGGCCGCGTCCATGGGGCTGCCGCCGCCCACGGCGATGATGGTGTCGGGACCGAACTCGTCACGCATCATCTCGGCTCCACGCTCCACGGTCTCGACGCTGGGCTCGGGCTCCACGTAGTCGATGATCCTGAAGGTGACGGACTCGGGGCGCGCCCGCAGCTGATCGATGATCTTGTCGATGATGCCCAGCTGCTCCATGACCTTGTCGCAGACGATGACGGCGCGGTGGATGCCGAACATGTCACGCAGGTACCGCACGGAATTCGGCTCGAAGTAGGTCTTGGGCGGCACCTTGAACCACTGCATGTTGTTGTTCCTCCGAGCTATGCGCTTGACGTTGATCAGATTGACCGCCTGGACGTTACCAGCCACGGAGTTTCCGCCATAGGAGCCGCAGCCCAGGGTCAGGGAGGGGGCGATGGAATTGTAGATGTCACCGATCCCACCCAGGGAGCTGGGCTGGTTCCAGACGATCCTGCAGGCGTGCATGCGCAGGCCGAACTCACGCACCAGTTTCTCGTTGTCGGTGTGGATGGCGGCTGTATGACCGGCACCGAAGTGGAGCATCTGCTCACACATGGTGAAGGCTTCCTCCTTGTTGCCGGCCCTGAGGACGGCCTGTACCGGGGCAAGCTTCTCCAGGGTCAGGGGTTCCATCTCGCCGACCTCCTGGCATTCGGCCGCCAGGATGGTCACATCCTCGGGGACCTCGAAGCCGGCCTCATGGGCGATGAACTGGGGCGATTTACCGGGAACCACCGAGTTCAGCTTGGGAGCGGGGGCGTCCTTGCCGGCGTAGGCGGTGACTCCGAACATGTACTGCTCCAGCTTGGCCTTCTCCTCCTTGTTGACGAAGTAGGCACGGCGGCGCTTCATCTCGTCCACCACCCGGTCGTAAACGTCCTGGTGGGCGATGATGGCCTGCTCGGTGGCGCAGATCATGCCGTAATCGAAGTGCTTGGAGAGAATCAGGTCGTTGACCGCCCTGGGCACGCACACGTCCTTGTCGACGTAGGCGGGGGCATTGCCGGCGCCGACGCCCAGGGCGGGCTTGCCGGAGGAGTAGGCGGCCTTGACCATGCCGGGGCCGCCGGTGGCCAGGATGGTGGCCACACCCGGGTGCTTCATCAGGGCCCCGGTGGCCTCGACGGAGGGGTGCTCGATCCACTGGATGCAATCCTCGGGGGCACCGGCCTCAATGGCCGCGTCACGGACGATCCTGGCGGCCTCCACGGAGCATTTCTGAGCGAAGGGATGGAAGCCGAAGACGATCGGGCAGCGGGTCTTCAGGGCGATCAGGGACTTGAAGATGGCCGTGGAGGTCGGGTTGGTCACCGGGGTGACACCGGCCACCACACCAACCGGCTCGGCCACCTCGATGATGCCGTCCACGTCGTTCTCGTTGATGACGCCGACCGTACGCTGCTTGGCGAGGTGGTTGGTCACATGCTCGCAGGCGAAGATGTTCTTGGTGGCCTTGTCTTCGACCAGGCCTCGCCCGGTCTCCTCGACGGCCAGCTTGGCCAGGACCAGATGCTTGTTGAGGGCGGCGATGGAGGCCTTGGCGACGATCCGGTCGACCTGGGTTTGATTGAGCTCCTCAAATTTCTCCAGGGCAGCCTGTGCCCTGGTCACCAGGGCATCAACCTCCTTATCGGGGCTGACCGTCGCAGCTTTCTCCCGCTTGGCGGAAGCCCCCGTATTGGTGTGCATATTCTTCTTGTCCGAGACCACATGCCCCCCTTAATGAGCAGTTGTCAGGTATCCGGAAAACCGGACGACCCTATGTCTACCAGCCATACAGCAACGCCGGTATGGTGATCAAGGTCACAATATAGCGAAGAGGGGCTACCAAATCGGCCCTGAGAGTGGCGACGTTCGTTTGTAGCGTGTCGTGTGGGGAATCGTTCCGTTTCTGGTTAATACGTAACAGTTTCCGTTCAGTTTCACGTTCGGTTCCAACCACTGCTCGTATTGGGACACCCGGGATCTGAGACGCACCGAGACGGGTCCGAACATACAAAACCCGCGGCCCGAAGGCCGCGGGTTCGTAAGGGGTGACCTGCCGGTCAGCGCTTGGAGAACTGAGGAGCGCGACGTGCCTTGTGCAGACCGGCCTTCTTGCGCTCCACGACGCGGGCGTCGCGGGTCAGGAATCCGGCCTTCTTCAGGGCGGGACGGTTGGCGTCACGGTCGATGGCGTTCAGGGCGCGGGCCACACCCAGGCGGATTGCGCCTGCCTGGCCGGTCACGCCGCCGCCGTCGACGCGGACGATGATGTCGAACCTGTTCTCGAGCTTGAGCAGGACGATCGGCGAGTTGACCTCGCGCTGGTGCAGACGGCTGGGGAAATACTCCTCCAGGGTGTGCCCGTTGATGGTCCACTTGCCGGATCCGGGGACCAGTCGCACACGGGCGACGGCCTCCTTGCGGCGGCCGGTGCCGTAGCCCGGCTCGATGGCGGAGGTTCCGGTGCCGGCACCGGCGTTGGTCTCCGAAGTGTAGGAAGCTGCGGTCTCCTCGGACTCGAGAACCGCGGAGCTGTTGTTGTTTTCAGCCATGATGATCTATCTCCTCTGGTTCTACTTGGCCTGCTGAGAGACCTGGTGGATCTCGTAGGGAACGGGCTTCTGGGAGGTGTGGGGATACTCCTCACCCGCGAAGACACGCAGGCGGGTCAGCTGGACCTTGGCCAGCTTGTTCTTGGGAAGCATGCCCTTGACTGCGGTGGTGATGATCCGCTCGGGATTGTGCTGGAGCAGCTCGCCATAGGAGTCACGACGCAGACCGCCAGGACGACCGGAGTGGGTGTAGAGCACCTTGTCGTTCTTGTCGCCGGTCAGGGCGATCCTGGCCGCGTTGATGACGATGACGTTATTGCCCGAATCGGCATGGGGCGCGAAAGTGGGCTTGTTCTTGCCACGCAGAAGGTCCGCCACCTGGGTGGCCAGACGGCCCAGCACCACATCGGTGGCGTCGACTACATACCAGTCATGAGTCAGATCGGCTGGTTTCGGGGTGAAAGTCTTCACGATTCAACCTTTTCCTTGCATTGTGTTTCGGGCTCCCCGCTCTGCATGCTGCCATGCCGGCGAGAGGCCATATTATCCGTGGGCTCCCTGAAAGTCCTAGACGGCGAGTGGGAAAAGCGCTTTGAGGACCCCTTAGGGAAACACAACAATCCATAATTGTAACGCCTTAGCCCCGTTCGTCAAAACGCGAGTCGAACATTACCGGCCCAATCGCTCCTGGGCCGCATGGGCGACCTCGACACGGTCATCCCGGGCCAGGGTTCTGATGGTCTCTTCAGGGGTGGTGGGGTTCAGGGCCACGGCCCTGCGAACCATGGAGGCCAGAATCATCGGTCCGTCCTTCTCCTCTGAGACCCCCAACCCAGCCAGGTAATCCAGGGTGTCCGGATCGGTCGCCGGGTCCTGGGCACCCTCCAGGCGCATCTTCCATGAGGTCATGGGGTTGAGGAGGGCCGCTGCCCTGACCTGTGGGTCCTCGTCCTTGGTGAGGAGGCCCACCAGCCAGTTCTTGTCATCCCGGTTGGCAGCCACCGCCCGACGCACCTTCGGATCGGCATCCTGGGAAAGCTTGACCAGGATGTTGGGGAAGGGCATGGTCTCGGCCAGGAAGATCCTATCCTCGACCGGGGTGTGGCCGTTGCCTGCCACGGCCTCCAGGAGTGCCGTGAACCGGGAGAAGGCCGCCTGGTCCGCCCTGTCGGGCAGGGGTCGTCGGGCGAATTCATGCAGCTCATCCGCATCAATGGAGTGCCTCAGCCGCTCATAGAAGACGGTCAGTGCCTCGTGGGGCTTGTGGTCCTCCCCCCGGTCATCATTCGTCTGGTCCTGGGATTCTGGTTCCGGCTGGTCCTGGGGATTGGTCATGGTGCAAGCTTATGTCCACTCCATGATTTCCCTGACACTCCATGACGTATGGCCCTACCATGGAGGAAGACCATAGACCGAACGATCCTGAAGCCGGAGGGGACCGCCATGCAGACCATCCTGGACCCTTGCGACCACCCTTCCACCGGATCCCTGACCGACAGGAAGTCCGAGTTCATCGGGAACGCCTGCCACATTACGGACCAGGATACGGCCATGGACTTCGTTGAACAGATCCGTCTGGCCAACCCCAAGGCCCGGCATGTCTGCCACAGCGCCATCTGGGGTCCCCATGGGCACACCAGCGAGCGCATGAGCGATGACGGGGAACCCTCGGGCACTGCCGGCAAACCCATCCTCGAGGTGATGAGACGCCAGGACCTGACCGACTGCGTAGTCACCGTGACCAGGTACTTCGGTGGCATACTCCTCGGTTCGGGTGGGCTGATCCGCGCGTATTCCTCGGCCGCCTCCCTGGCCCTGGAGGCCGCCAGACCGGCCAGGATAGTGACCTCACGCCGGTACCGGATCTCGGTCGCCTACCCCGACCACGACCACCTGCGCCGACTCATTGAATCCGTCCAGGGCGGCATCGTCAAGGAGACCTTCACGGACAGGGTGACCATGACCTATGACATCCCCCTCGACCAGGTCGAGGGGTTCGGCAGGGCGCTGACCAATCTTCTCCAAGGCAGGGTGTCCCCCACCGAACTCGAGACCGTGCAGAGCCCGGTCCCCGCGCACTGATGGAACACCCGGCCCCATTTCACGTCCAAGGAAGGCAACCCCGGCTGACTGACACAACAATGAAAAACCGGGAACCGTTGGATATCAACGGTTCCCGGTCACTTGCGGAGACGAGGAGATTCGAACTCCTGGACCGCTTGCGCAGTCAACACCTTAGCAGGGTGCCCCTTTCGGCCACTCAGGCACGTCTCCCGGATCCAACCCTATCATCGGCATCAGGAGGACACCCGGATAAGGCCAGAACAAATCACCAGAATACCATCCCACCACGATGGGACTCGCCGAGCGGATTCCGGACAGCCACGCAGATCAATGCATGGCCCCGCAGAGAAGATCACCGCTGAATCCGGAGACGGCTCTTACCGGTTCCGAAGGCACCCGACTTGTATTCGTCATACGTATCTTGGATACTCACCTTTTTCCCTCAAGCCTTTCGACCAGCCGGCACTCGTTGGTTTTGTCCGGTGTTGTCATTGGGACCCCTGCCTATCATGGAACCATGAGCACCGCACCGAGGCTGGCATCCGCCAAGAGAGACTGGGGACATGACGAGACCGGATGCACCGTACTCCACATAGACATGGATGCCTTCTATGCCTCCTGTGAGATCGCCCGGCACCCGGAACTCAAAGGGAAGCCCGTCATCATCGGTACCGGCACCCGCTCCGTCGTCTCCGCGGCAAGCTATGAGGCCCGCCCCTACGGTGTCAACTCGGCCATGCCCGTCAGCAGGGCCCGTCGGCTCTGCCCTCAGGGGATCTTCCTGCCAGTCGACATGCCCTACTACCGATCCGTATCGCATCGGATCTTCGAGACGGTTTTCTCGCACATCACCGACCAGATCGAACAGGTCTCGGTGGATGAGTGCTTCATGGACGTGTCGGGCGCCCTGATGCAATGGGGGATGCCGACGGCCATCGCCCGGTGGATCCGCGCCACCGTGGCCAGGAACTTCAATGTGACCTGCTCGGTGGGCATCGCCACCAACAAGCTGGTGGCCAAGATGGCCTCGACCAACGCCAAGCCCAACGGGATGCTGCTCATTCCCAAGGCCCGACAGGCCGATTTCGTCCGGCTCATGCCCCTGAGGGGGATTCCGGGCATCGGGCCGGCCCTGGAAAAGCGCCTCAACGCCTGGGCCATCAGGAACGTGGCCGACCTGGCCAAGCTGAGCGAGCATGACCTGGTCAGGGCGACCGGTTCGGAAATCACGGCCAGGATGCTCTACCTTTCCGCCCGCGGCCAGGACCAGGGAAGGGTGCATCCCCGCCCCCCGGAGAAGTCCATCGGGGCCGAGCGCACCTTCCTGCACGACACGACCAGCATGGAGCAGGTCTGCCACCTCCTGCGCACCTGCAGCGACGAGGTGGCCACCAGCCTCAGGGCCCATGACCTGATCGCCCGGACCATCACTGTCAAACTGCGCTTCGATGACCTGCGGTATATGACCAAGGCCAAGACCCTCGAGATGCCCGTCAATTCGGCCAACCGCATCTACCCCCAGGCGGTCGTTCTACTCAAACGCATGCTGGGACTACCGGACCTGGCGCCGATGACCACCCCACTCCCCCGCCTGATTCGTCTGGCAGGTGTCAGCGCCTCCGGGCTGGGCCGGGTGGAGGAGACCCCCATTCAGCCATCCCTGGAGGATGTCATCGAGGAGAGCAGCCACAAGACCGGTTCAGGCACCCAGAGGATGGACCACGCAGAGGCCGCCATGGACACCATCAGGAACAGGTACGGCAAGGGGTCGGTGAAACTGGGGGTGTGAACCCCGCTGACCGGCAGGACCAGGCAGGGGCCGCACCAGGCGGAAAAGACCCGATCGAGGGCCATCCACAGTCAGTGATTCCCCTGGCAGACCGCCTGGAGGTGTCACTTGCCGAGCCGGTTCAGGACCAGGTCCAGGACGGCATCGCTGATTGTTGCCGAAAAACGCAGGTGGGTGGCATCCCCGTAGAATTCTCCCGGGCTGGGCAGGATACCCAGCCCGGCCAGGGTCTCCATGTCCTCCCAGCAGTCCCCACCCCGGGTCCCGACCCAGATATAGAGACCTCCCTGGGGCATGGTCGCCTGGTATCCGAATGATCGCAGTGCCGCAACCAGGTCATGGAGGCGACGGTAATAGCGGTCACGCTGGGTCTGGACGGCCTGCTGGTCGCCCAGGGCCGCCACCATGGCCGCCTGGACCGGTCCGCTGATGATCATTCCCATCTGCTTGCGGTAGGTGGCCATGGGCCCGAGGATGTCCGGGTCCCCGGCCATGAAAGCCGAACGGTAACCAGCCATGTTGGACTGTTTGGACAAGGAATACAGGCAGATCAGGCCTGCCGGGGACCCCTGGCAGACATCGGGGTCGAGAATGCAGGGAGCCGGTTCCCGGGCGGGGCCGCTCGGGGTCCAGGTCAGGAGGGCATAGCACTCGTCGCTCAAGACGACCGCGCCTATGGAGCGGGCGGCCCTGACGATGGCGGCAAGACCCTCGACATCGACCACATCGCCGGTCGGATTGGAGGGGGAATTGACCCAGATGGCTCTGACTCGGGGAATGGACACCCAGGAATCCACGTCGGCGGGATCGGTCACCGTAACAACCCGAGCCCCGGCCAGCTGGGTCCCGATGGCATAGGTAGGATAGGAAACGGCCGGCTGGACCACCACGTCACCCTCCCCCAGGTGAAGGAGGGAGGCCATCAGCGAAACGGCTTCTTTGGAACCGACCGTGGGCAGGAGCGCCGCCCCGCAGGAGGCCAGGTCGACACCGCGTTCATCCCTGAACCACCCGGTCAGGGCCTGACGGAGTTCGGGACTCCCGACGGTTGCGGGGTATCCATGGGCATCCTTTCCGTCGGCTGCGCGGGTCAGTCCCTCCCGGACGGAGTGGGGTACAGGGTCCACCGGGGACCCGACCGAAAGGTCGGCCAGGCCTCCGGGCCGGGTCGAGGCAATCTGACGGTAGCGGTCTATGCGCGACCAGTCATAGGGAGACGAGAAGGTCTGAAAGCCCATGGAACCCCCTAACGACGTGCTTGACGGAATCGGTCTCGAGGCCAGGCGGCCTTACTTCTGGGGAGGGAGGGCCGTGACCCCTTCGGGGTCGTGATCGTAGGAACCCACAGCGGCAGCCCCACCCGCATCGCCGACCTCGGCGAAGAAGTCGCTGGCGGCATCCTTGTACCAGGCCCACTCATCGGGAAGGTCATCCTCGTAGAAGATGGCCTCGACCGGGCAGACCGGCTCGCAGGCACCGCAGTCAACACATTCGTTGGGGTTGATGTAGAGCGAACGCACACCCTCGTAGATGCAGTCGACCGGGCATTCGTCCACGCATGCCTTGTCCCTGACATCGACGCAGGGTTGGGCGATGACGTAGGTCATAGGTGAACCTCCTGAATAACTTGGTCCAGTCTACCCCCGGATTGGGACCCCTGGTCCTCGATCCCCTCCCGGGTGGACTCGGAAACGTCACTGGTCAGCTGGTGACGGCCCAGGAGGGAATGATGGTAGGAGTAGCAGAAGTAGATGACGAAGCCGCAGGCCAGCCAGACCACGAACCGGATCCAGGTCAGGACGGTCAGGTTGAGCATGAGCCAGAGGCAGGCCAGGGCGATCAGGATGGGGACCCAGGGGTTGCCTGGCATCTTGAAGGACCTGGGCAGGTCGGGACGACGCTTGCGCATGATGGGCAGGGAGATGGCCACCAGGAGAAAGGCCGAAAGGGTGCCGATGTTGACCATGTCGGAGAGGACGTCGATCCGGAAGCAGGAGGCCACTATGGCCACCAGGATGCCTCCGGCGATCTGGATCCGGGCGGGTGTGCCATGCCTGCCGGTCTTGGAGAACGACCGGGGCAGAAGACCGTCGCGGCTCATGGCGAAGACGATACGGGTAAGACCCAGCAGGAGGACCATCACCACGGTGGTCAGGCCGACGACGATGCCGAAGGAGATGATCTTGGCGGCCCAGGAGGCTCCCACCATCTCGAAACCGGTGGCCAGGGACGGGCTCTTGGACTTGGCCAGATCCTTGTAGGAGACCATGCCGGTGGTGACGATGGCCACCAGGATGTAGAGGACGATGACGATCAGCATGCCCAGTCCGATCCCCCTGGGGATGGTCTTGTGGGGTTCCTTGGCCTCCTCGGAGGTGGTGGCCACGATATCAAAGCCGACGAAGGCGAAGAAGACCAGTGCGGCGCCCGAAAGGATGCCGGGAATGCCATAGATGGTGGGCTGCATACCGGAGACCCACTGCCAGAGAGGCTGCCCCATGATACCGGAAACGGATGCGCCGGGGACATCGGAGGCGGGCTCGGTCGGCGGGATGAAGGGATGGTAGTTCTCGGCCTTGATGTAGAAGAAGCCGACCACGATGACGAAGACCACGATGCCGATCTTCAGGACGGTCAGGGCGCCGTCGAAACGGGCCGAGAGCTTGGTGCCCAGAACCAGAAGGACCGTGAAGAGGGCAACGACGACCAGGGGTGCCAGGTCTACGGTGAGCGGCCCCAGCCGGAAGCTGCTGGAGAAGGACTTCCCACCCATCAGATGGATGAGGTCATTCAGGTAGACGCCCCAGTACTTGGAAATGACCGATGCGGCCATCAGCATCTCCAGGATCAGATCCCAGCCGATGATCCAGGCCACCAGCTCACCTATCGTGGTGTAGGTGAACGTGTAGGCGGATCCCGACACGGGGATGATCGAAGCGAACTCGGCGTAGCACATGACGGCCGCTCCGCAGACGACACCGGCGATGACGAAGGAGATGATGACGGCGGGTCCGGCGTGGAAGGCCGCCGCCTGGGCGCCCACGGAGAAGATGCCCGCTCCGACGGCTACCGCGACGGCCATGATGGCCAGATCCCACGTGGACAGGGTCCGCTTCAGCGAACGCCCCTCCTCACCGGTCTCGGCAAGGGTCTGCTCCACCGACTTCTTTCTGAAAAGTTCCATCGCTCTCCCGATTCTTGGATCATGGTGCACGCAAGTATCTCCAGCCCATCACTATAGGAGAGGGGGACCCCGATTGGGACCCTGCCTTTTATGGCATGGCACCCCCCGGAACCCCGGCGGGCTTCGGCGGACTGGTCAAGCGCGGAAACCGGCGGGACACAGCAAATGCCCGGACCATCATGGCCCGGGTATCCGATGCCCCATATACGACCTACTCGGTCGGGCCGTCCTTGAAGATGGCTATATCCTGCATGCCGTTACGCTCGTTGCAGGTCTCCTCCCCGTTGACAACGGCGAGGACCTTCCTGCGGAAGTCTTCGAAGACACGGTCACCCGGCTCATCCAGGAGACGGCCGGCGTTGAAGTCGATCCACCGGTGTTTCTTGGTGGCCAGGGGGGTATTGGTGGCCACCTTCAGAGTAGGGACAAAGGTTCCGAAGGGCGTCCCCCGCCCGGTTGTGAAGAGGACCACCTGGGCTCCGGCCGCGGCCATCCCGGTGCTGGAGACCAGGTCGTTGCCCGGCGTCTGGAGGAGGGAGAGACCAGGCCTGCGAATGTGGTCTCCATAGTGGAGAACATCCTCCACCTCGCAACGACCGCCCTTGCGGATACACCCCAGGGACTTGTCTTCCAGGGTGGTGATTCCGCCCTTCTTGTTCCCCGGAGAAGGGTTGTCGGATATGACCTCGTCGTATTTGCGGAAGAATCCCTTGAAATCGTTGATCAGATCAATGATGTCATGGAAGACCTGCTCGTCGCGAGCCTGACTCATCAGGACCTGCTCCGCCCCGAACATCTCGGGTACCTCGGCCAGGACCACCGAACCACCCTGGGAGACCACCCATTCCGCAAACCGACCCACCAGGGGGTTGGCCGTGATGCCTGACATGCCATCGGACCCACCGCACTTGACACTGACATTGAGCTCGGAGAGGGGAACCTCTTCACGGTGGTCACCGGCCGCGGCCTCGTTGATCTGGTCCAGGAGGGCATCGGCCTCGTCCAGCTCGTCCTCCACCTCCTGGCAGATGATCCAACGGACACGGTCCTTGTCGTAATCACCCAGTGTTGCCAGCATGTCCTCCATCTGGTTGTTCTCACAACCCAGGCCGACCAGGAGGACCCCGCCAGCATTGGGATGGGTGGCGATGTCCTGGAGACAACGCCTGGTGTAGACAAGGTCGCCTCCCAACTGGGAGCACCCATAAGGATGACGGGCCACAACCACTGAGTCGAAGGACCCGTTGCCATGGTGGCGGGCCGAGAAGGACCGGGCCATGGCATTGCAGAGACTGTTGATGCAACCGACCGTGGGGACTATATAGAGGTCATTACGGATGCCGACCTTGCCCGTCGAACGCTTGTACCCCCGGAAGGTTCCGGACGGACTGCCCGGCTTGACCGTGTCGGTGACCGGCCGGTACCGGTAATCCAGGTTGGCCCCCAGGTTGGTGGCCAGGTTGTGGGTGTGGACCCACTGCCCCTTATGGATGTCCTCCTTGGCATGGCCGATGGCATAGCCGTACTTGACGACGTCCTCCCCCCTGGGGATGTCCCGGAGGGCCACTTTGTGTCCACGGGGGACCTTGTCGAGCACGACCACCTCGCCATGGCCCTCCACCTGAACCTTCTCGCCCGGTTCCAGGCTTCTGGCGGCCACGGCCACCATATCCTTCGGATTCAGGAGGATCGTATCCCGCCCGGTCCGTTCCGGTATCTCCTTGACATAGTCATGTTTCAGGCCGGTGTCATCTCCCGTATCACAGGTGGGAACGAATCCCGTGGAGCCACCCTCTGGAACCATGCACTGTCGCGTTGTCTCACTCATACCTTCAAGCTAATGGGCGGCTTCAGACACGAATCACTTTGTTGCCAGCCTTTGCGAAGGTTGCGACCGCCGGTCCGGACCAGTTCTCCACGTGGCAACATCGTGGCTGTCATATCCGCGATTCCGACAAGTACACATGCATCATCGCGCACACGGCCGGTTACGTCTCAGCATGAAGAAAGACACCGCTGCGTAAGCCGCATTGCTTATGTTCGGCCTAGATAGGAATTCAATGCGCAAGGGTACCGGCAGAGAACCGCAACCCGCAATGAATACCATCTTTCCATGCACACCGGAAAGAGGAACCGGACCAATCCAGGGCAGATGGAAACATTTCCTTGAGTGGATACCTCATAGTCGGGGAACGATTGGCGAGGAACCTAAACAGCAATATCAACCAGAGGTTGTTCCATGGAAATCAGGATCGTGCCGTCTTGCGCGATTGTCGCCGATCCTTTGAATACCAAGCAGGACAGGCGGGGAAATGAGCACTCGGATGTGCCGGATACCCTAACAGGATATTCATGAAGGACCCTGCCGAACTGGTGGACCAACGCCTGCTCACGGCCTTAGGGGACGGCAATCCGTCAGCCGCCGACGGTCGACAGACAACCAGCCCAATATTCCAGGACAGAACGTGCCTGCTTATACGGATTATCAATTCATATAGGCAAACACGTTATTCACAACCTACTGATATATCAGTCCTCGAAGAGGGCCAGGGCGTTCTCATAGGAGACCGCACGGACCAGAGGAGCCAGATACTCCTTGTCATCGGGGATGGTACCCTGTGCCGCCCAGTCGCCCAGGAGACCGCAGAGCACCCTGCGGAAGAGCTCATGCCTGGGGAAGGAGAGGAAGCTGCGGGAGTCCGTGGTCATCCCCACCGCGTTGCCCAGGAGGGATGTCTCGGCCACAACCTCAAGCTGGCGGCGCATCCCGGTGACCGTATCGTTGAACCACCAGGCGTTGCCCAGCTGGAGCTGGCCGCGATTATCGCCTCCGAAGCAGCCCAGGTCAGTGGCTATGGCCATGTAATCATTGGGGTTGAGGGAGTAGACGATGGTCTTGGGCAGGGTGCCCGAGCTCTGTGCCTGGTCCAGGAGGGCCACCAGCGGGGCTGCCACCAGGCCATCGGCAATGGCATCGTAGCCCGTGTCGGCCCCCAGCTCCCGGAAGGCGGTCGAATTGTTGTTGCGGCTGGCATGAAGGTGGAGCTGCATGGTCCAACCCTTGTCCTTGTAAATCCTCATCAGCTCCAGAAGAAGGGCCGCTCGATACTGGGACTGCTCGTGGTCGTCGAGAACCTGGCCCGCCCTGGCCTTGCCGAAGATGGCGTCCAGTTCCCCGGTCGTGGCCGGTGCGAACTCCACCACATCGACGGCGTGGTCGGAAAGCCTGGAACCGTGCCGATGGAAGTAGTCCACACGTTCCCTCAGCGCATCGACCAGGTCGCCGAAACCGTTGATTGACCTGCCACAGACCGACTCCATGACACCGATCCACTCCCCATAGTCGTCGGCAGTCGGATTCAGGGCCACATCCGGACGGAAGGCGGGAACCATCCTGAAGGACTCCCCCTCCTTGGCAAAGAGCTCATGGTATTCCAGACTGTCCTCGGGAGAATCGGTGGTGCAGACTACCTTGGCCTTCATCCGGCGTAGGAGGGCCCTGCGCGAAAACTCCGGGGTGGCCAGCTGCTCGTTGGTCTGCTCGAAGATGGACTTGGCGGACCTGCCGGTCAGGGGCTCGGTAATGCCGAAGTAACGACGGAGCTCCATATGGGTCCAGAGGTAGACGGGGCTGCCCACGGCCTCTTCCATGGTCTGTGCGTAGGCCAGGAACTTGTCCCATGGGTCACCGTCACCGGTTATCAGCCGTTCAGGCACCCCGTTGGCCCTCTCCAACCTCCACTTGTAGTGATCGCCGTAGTTATGCCCATCAGTAAGCCAGGCATCGACAATATTGCCGAAGTTGGGATCCTCGTAGATCTCCTTGGCGTGGAGGTGGCAATGATAATCCACCAGGGGCAGATCCTCAGCCACATCATGGAAGAGTTCCCGGGAAAGCTGCGTCCCGAGCAGATAGTCATCATCCAGGAAAGCCACTGCAAACTCCTTAGTCGAAAATGGCGAGTCCGGGATTCCTGCCCCCATGAATTCAGGAGCCGCCTGTGCACAGGGCAAGGAGGCAGTCGGGACCGCATGGAATCGGAACTCGTATATACCATGGGTCAGCCTATCCGCGCCGGGAAAGGTATGGGGATGGTGTTGCCATGATTTGCCGGGACACCGTCCTCCTCAGGATGACCGGGTTCCGGTCTTCCCTACGCTCTCCCGTACGATCAGGTAGGAGGGGACCATGATGCTCTGCCCCAGGTCGGTCCGACCATTCAGCCGTTCCAAGAGGAGGGTGGCCGCGGTCTTGCCCAGCTTTGGCGGTGAATTACCCACACTCGAAAGAGGCGGTTCACTGACCTGGGCCATGGTGTCATTGTCGAACCCGATGATCACATAATCCTCCGGGCAGCGGCGACCATGACGACGCATGGCCGCCATGAAACCCAGAGCCATGAGGTCGTTGTGCGCGATGACCGCCCCGGTGGGGTCCTTCAGGTACCGCCCGACCATGGCATACCCTCCGACGAAGGTGGGAGAACCGGGCCAGATGCGCCGAACCGTCACCCCACGCTTACGGAACTCCTCGGAGGTATGGTTCCACCTGACCCCGACGGACCATGACGAGGAGGGACCATCCAGGTAGGTCACCCGCTCGAATCCCATGGACACCAGAAGATCAACCGCCTGTCGGATTCCTATCGTGATATTGATTGCCACGCTGGGTACCCCCCGCACGGTCCGGTTGACCACGACGATGGGCCTGGTCTGGGCACACTTGCGGATCATGGCCTCAGGCATCCGGGAGGATGTCAGAATCACCCCGTCAACATAGGCCGCAATCTTGTTGAAAGCCGCCCTCTCCCTGGTTGCGCTCTCTTCGGATTCGGCAACGATAAGAGCGAAACCGGCCTCGTTGCACTCGTGCTGTACTGAACGGATGATGTCGGAGAAGAACTGGTTGGCGATATCGGGAACGATTATGGCCACCATTCCGCGCAGGGTCCGGGAGGGGACCGTGTCGACCAGCTCCGTATAGTACCCCAGGGCATCAGCCGCTACGAATATCCGCCTGGTTGTGGCAGCGCTGACCCGGTCCGGCCGGGCGAAAGCCCTGGATACCGTCGAGGGGGAGACACCAGCCTTCTCGGCTACTTCCCTAATGGTTACGCGATGAGGCCGGGAGTGGGAACTCATGATAGGGATTCACTCTCCGCCACGTTCCGCCCTGAGGGCTTATCCAGTCTGGCACCGGTGCTCTGCCTGATGATCAAGTGAGCCGGGACGATCGGAGTGGCTGCAGTCGAAGTCGTACCGGCCAAACGCTGCATGAGAAGGTCGGCCGCCCCCCTGCCCAAGGCCGACAGGGACATATGAATGGTGGTCAAGGGTGGACTACTGACCATGGACATGGTGTCGTTGTCGAATCCGATAACCGAAACGTCTCGCGGGCACTCACAACCCAGCCGCCTCAGGGCCACAATCAGTCCAATGGCCATCAGGTCGTTATGGGCGATGACCGCCCCGGTGGGGTCATCCAGATACTTCTCGGCGTATGAGTAGCCGCCATAGAAGGTAGGGGCGCAGGGTAGCGAACGCTTGACGGTTATCCCCTTGGCATCGCACTCGTTGAAGATGTGCCGCCACCGGATGCCCCCCGACCAGGAGGCCGCCGGCCCGTCCAGGTATGTCAAACTCCGGTAGCCCAGGGTGTGGAGGTGATCAACCGCCTGGCGTGCCCCCTTGGAAACGTCGATACAGATGCTGGAGACACCCCGAACGTCGCGGTTGACGCTGATCAGAGGGCGCAATTGGGCACACTTGCGAATCATGGCATCAGGCATCCTGGGGGAAACCAGGATGATACCCGAAACAACAGGGGCCACTGTATCGACGATGCGGCGCTCCTTGGTGATGGACTCCCTGGTCTCCAGAATCAGGGTCTCGAATCGAAAGCGCTCGCATTGGTCCTGTATGTTGCGGATGACCCCGGTGAAGAACTGGTTGCCCAGATCGGGCACGATGACAGCCACAAGGCCCCTCCCCTGGGTGCCCGGCCGGCTGTCGACCATGTCGCTGTGGTAGCCCAGGGCATCTGCAACCTGCTGGACCTTCCGAGACGTCGAGATGCTGACGCGGTCCGGACGTGAGAAGGTGCGTGAAACCGTGGAGGGGGAAACACCGGCCTGACGGGCCACATCATAAATGGTGACGCGGTGGTTGCCGTTGGAGGAATCACCCTCCGAGTCCGCTTCGGTCTTCATCTATCCGTATCAGCCTTCCCCTCACCGGCCCCCGGCGTCCGAAATGGACGCCTGCGTCGCAAGTACTACTTATGGCCAAGTATAGGTGAACCCAGCCTTCCCATGGCAACCTCATGAGTCATGAGAAACAAACGGCAACTCAGGAGGCCGATGTGGACCGGCTTGATAGGTTCGATATACAGAGAGGACAGGACGGAGACGCCCCCGCCTCCGCATACGGTTCTTTTTGCAAAGGAAGACGCTGATGCTACACCTGAGTGACAATATCAATACCGAAAACAAGGTCTGGCAGGAGACAGGTGTGGCCCTGCCATCGTTCGACATCGATGCGATGCGCCAGGCCACCAACCGTTCGCCCGCCTGGGTCCACTTCGGGGCCGGCAACCTCTTCAGGGCCGTTCACGCCCCCATCGCCCAGAAACTCCTGGATCTGGGATCCACCGACAGGGGCATCCTGGTGGCCGAGTCCTTCGACCCGGCCATCATCGACCAGGCCTACACCCCCTTTGACGACCGTTTCCTCCAGGTCATCCTGAAGGCTGACGGATCCATGGAAACCTCGCTGATCGCCTCGGTGGCCGGCACCTACCCCCTGGGGGAGGATCCGAAACCCCTGCAGGACCTGAAACGGGTCTTCCGCGATCCCGGACTGCAGATGATCACCACCACCATCACAGAAAAGGGATACGCCCTGGTCGACGCCAAGGGTGAGCCCCTGCCCTGGATCGCCCCGGAATTCGAGGGAGGACCCTCCCAGGCCAAGAGCGCCATCGGCGTCATCACGGCCCTTCTCCTGGAGCGATTCCAGGCGGGCTCCTTCCCTCTGGCCCTGGTCAGCACCGACAACTTCTCCCGAAACGGGGAACGGTTCGGACAAGCCGTCAGACAGATGGCTGACGAGTGGATCAAGAGGGACCTGGCCGGGCAGGACTTCGGCGACTACCTCAGGGACGGGAAGAAAATCACCTTCCCCCTGACCATGATCGACAGAATCACCCCCAACCCCGACAGGGAGGTTGGCCGACGGCTCGAGGCCCTGGGCATCGCCGACACCGCACCCTTCCGCACCAAGGGCGGAACCGCCATGGCCTCATACACCAATACCGAGGAGACCTGGTACTGGGTGGTCGAGGACGACTTCCCCGCAGGCCGTCCGCCACTGGAGAAGACCGGGGTCTACATGACCGACAAGGACACCGTCAACGCCGCCGACCAGATGAAGGTCACCACCTGTCTGAACCCGCTCCACACGGCCTTGGCGGTCTTCGGGATGCTCCTGGGGTATCCGACCATGTCCAGGACCATCGCCGACCCGGACCTGAAGGCCCTGGTCACCCGCCTTGGTTATGTGGAGGGGTTGCCCGTGGTCGAGGACCCGGGCATCTTCTCCCCCAAGGAATTCCTCCGTCAGGTCATCGAAATCAGGGTCCCCAACCCCGGACTGCCCGACACCCCGGCGCGTATCTCCACCGACACCTCCCAGAAGATTCCTGTCAGGTACGGCAATACCATCAGCAAGTACATCCGAACCGAGGGGCTGGACGCGGCCGACCTGGAGGCCATTCCCCTGATCATCGCCGCCTGGCTGCGGCTCCTGATCGGTTCGGATGGACAGGGAACCGACGACGCCGGGCGGTCCATCAAACTCAGCCCCGACCCCCGCATGGAGGAACTCCAGAAGATCCTGGGCGGCATTCCTCTGGACGGCTCCGTCAAGGAGGAGACCCTGGCCGCGACCATCAAACCCATCCTGGCCGACGCCACGATCTTCGGGACCGACCTGAACACCACACCGCTGGCGGGCAAGGTCGCGACCGACATGGCCTCCATGTGCCTGGGCCAGGGAACTGTGGCGGACACTCTTCACAAGGCCACGGCCGCCTGGCAGAACCAATAGTCATTCCGGCGTCCTGCCCCGGACCGGGGGACGGAAAACACAAGGGCCGTGTCCGATGGATTCGACCGTAAGGAGAGAACATCATGCATATGGGATTCCGCTGGTACGGTGAAGGCAACGACACCATCAGCCTGGATGACATCCGCCAGATTCCCGGGGTGGAGACCATCGTCTGGTCCCTCCACCACAAGCAGGCCGGTGAGGTATGGCAACCCGACGAAATCGAAAAGGCCATGGCCACGATAACCGGGCTTTCGGCCAAGGACCGGGCTGCGGGCATCACCAAGACCTTCAATGCCGATGTGGTCGAATCAGTCAACGTCCACGAATCAATCAAGACGGGGTCGACGGTCCTGGGAATGAGCCGGGACCAGGCCATAGAGGCCTACATCGAGACCGTGGCGAACCTGGGGAAGGCCGGGGTCAAGGTCGTCACCTACAACTTCATGCCGGTCTTCGACTGGCTACGGACAGAGATGTTCCATCCCTGCCCCGACGGGTCGACCGCCCTCTACTACAACCAGCACCAGGTGGACCAACTCAGCCCCCAGGGCATCATCGACGAGACCCTGAAGGGGGCAGGCGCCCTGACCGTGCCGGGTTGGGAGCCCGAACGACTGGCCCACCTCCCCGAGCTGATGGAGGCCTATCAGGGGATGGACCACGAGAAGATGTACGCCAACTACAAGTACTTCCTGGATGCCGTGATCCCCACCTGCGAGCGCTACGACGTCAAGCTTGCCGTCCATCCGGACGATCCCGCCTTCGACCTGTTCGGATGGCCGCGTGTGGTCTCCAGCAAGGAGGGGATCCAGCGGGTGCTGGACCTGAATCCGAGCCCCCGCAACGGCCTCTGCCTCTGCCTGGGCTCTTTCTCCTCCAGGAGGGGGAACGACGCGGTGGACGCGGTCAAGACCTTTATGGACAGGATTCACTTCAGCCACGTGCGCAACATCCGCTTCACCGACCAGGACGGGTCCTTCTTCGAGGTGGGGCATCGGGCCAGCGAGGGCGACGTGGACACCGTAGGCATCATGAAGGCATATGCCGAAGCCGATTATCAGGGCTATATCCGCCCCGACCACGGGCGGCATCTATGGAGTGAGAACACCGAGGCCGGCCGTCCGCGCCCTGGTTACGGCCTGTACGACCGTGCCATGGGCATCCAATATCTGTTGGGAGCATGGGACGCATTCCGGTATAACCGCTGAGGCAGCCCGGTAGCAACACCACCAGGGGTCCACTCGTCCCGTCCGACGGGGGACCCTGTCCTTTGACTATGGAAGAGACCACGCCGGGCCAGGTCTGGTCTCTGGGCGATCTCAGGAAAGGCACCGGATTCCAGACTGGAACCGGCCTCGGGAAGAAACCGGTGACTGGACCCCATAATAGGGAAGTGCCCGATGAAAGGTTCGGGTCAATCGCGAAACCCGATCTGACATCAGGCACCTGTTCAGTGTTCTCCATCAGGGCTGATACCCCGATGAAAGCTTCATATGACCGCCTGAGACGGCGGACAGGTTGTGGCCGTTCGGCCCTCCACGGGAAGCCCAGCCTTCCGATCAATCAGGCCAAACGGTCGATCAGGGGCTGAACGCCCTCATCGGCAATCCGGTTCAGGTCCGACCGAACGGCATCGACCAGTCCCTCGATCCGTGTCAGGTCATGGCCCCAAAGGGAGGTGGCGGAGAGGACCCTGCGGGCATAGTCATCCCGGTCAGCCGCACGACGGAAGGTGTCGATGACCTCCGGATCATCCTGGATCCGCACCGCATCACCTGTCCTGCCTCCATAAATCCACAGGAGGCAGGACAGGGCCAGGACGATACGCTTCGGGAGACCACGCCCCTGCTCCGCATTGGCATTGATCAGGGGGAGGAGACGGGCGACGAACTTGGAGACCGAGTTGAGTCCGATGGAATCAAGAGAGTGCCGGATGAAGGGATTGTCGAACCGCTCCCGTACGGCCGCCGCGAAGTTCTCCAACTCCTCCCTGGGCAGACTCTGGACGGGGATGATCTCCTCCTCCATTTCACGGGTGATGAAGGAACGCATGGTCTTATCGGCCATGACCTCTCCGACGGTCCGGAATCCGGCCAGGCGGGCCACCTGGGCCATGGTCGTGTGGGGTCCGTTGAGCAGGTATACCTTGCGCTCCCTGTAGGGCTGAACGGCATCGCAGGTCACCAGGTCGATGCCGGCCTTCCGGGCGGGAATCAGCTCCTCAACCTTGCGTTGGGCGGCCTGGTCACCGGCCACCACCCAGAGAAGGAAGGGCTCGGCCTTGACCATGTTCCGGTCCTCATAGCCCAGCTTCCCCCATAGCTCCTCCGCATCGTCGCGCGGGTAACCGGGGACAATCCTGTCCACCAAGGTGCAGACGAAGGTATTCTCCCGGTCAAGCCAGTCGATGAAGTCCTGTCCCCATCCGAACCGGGTGGCGACCTCGATCAGGGCCCGATGCAGGGCCAGACCGTTTTCGGCGATCAGTTCGCAGGGCACAATCAGGAAGCCCGGCAGTGACTTGTCAAACCTGCGCTTGAGGAGGTGGGCCAACTTGGCCGGATAGCCGACGGGGGGCTGGGTTGCGACCGTATCCGCATCATCGACCGCAATGCCGGCCTCGGTGGTGTTGGAGATGATGATCTGCGTCTCCGGGTCATCAGCCAGGGCCAGATAACCCTCCCAATCCCGGTAAGGGTTGACGGTCCTGCCGATGGAGTCCACCAACTCATGACTGCGGACGGGCCGGCCATCCTTGAGCCCCTCCAGGATTACGGTATAAAGCCGATCCTGGTCCTCCAGGGCCTGGACCCTACCGTATTCAAGGGGTTGCACCACTGCGACGTTCCCCCCGAACAGGCCCTTATCGTTCAGCTGCTGGACTATCCAGTCCACAAAGGCCCTGAGGAAGTTCCCCTCGCCGAACTGAATGACCCTGATGGGCCGTCGGGCCGCCTTCGAATCGGTTAGCCCCAGGCGGATGGCCTCCGCTTCTTGCAATCTCTGCACAATCGCTCCTCTCCGCTCTCCTGTCTCCACCTCTCCCGGAAGGCCTGCCAGGCCGGTTTTCCCTATAGCCGAAGACGGGTCCGGACCAGCCGATCAGCCTTGTACCAGCTTCCTGGCCTGCCCGCAAGCATCGGTGACGGCCTTCCAGTCGCCTTGGCGCTGGGCCGCGGACGGCACCGGGAAACTTCCACCCACAGCGAAGACGTTGGGAAGGTCGATGTACTCGCGGACGTTCTTCAGTCCCACCCCCCCGGTGGGCAGGAAGCTCATCTCGGCAAAGGGGCCGGACAGGGCCTTGAGGGTCTTGACCCCGCCATAGGCCTCGGCAGGGAAGAACTTGGTGAAGCGCAGACCGCGGTCGTAGGCCTTCTCGATGTCGCTCGGGGTTGCCGTTCCCGGCAGGACCGGAATCCGGGAGTCGATGCACCAGTCGACCACGGCATCACTGAAAGCCGGGGAGACTATTCCCCTGCAACCCGCCTGGATGGCCTGGCGGGCCTGATCCACCGTATGCACGGTCCCAGCCACCAGTGTCACCTCGGGCACCTGTTCGTGAATGGCCTCCATCCCATCCAAGGCGGCCGAGGACCGGAAGGTCACCTCGGCGATCGGTACCCCGCCTGCAGCCAAGGCCCTGGCCAGCGGGACCGCTTCTTCGGCGGAATGCAGGGTGACCAGGGGAACCACCTTGATCTTACGGATCAGGTCGATCAGTCCGGTCTCATCCTCCAGAACACCCGACTTGTCAAACTCGCTCATACTTGCTTCCTTCTCTTGTGGAATCCGTCGTTCATCTTCAAGCAACACGCCCGGTCGGGGCATCCCCGCACCAGTTCAGACGACCTGCCGTACAGCTGCACGCTGGTGACTGGCCATGAAGTCCTCCAGCTCGGCCTTGGTGGGCAGGCCCTCGTTATCGGAGACCACCTGGGTCTGCATGGCCCCGATGGCACACCCACGTTCCAGAGCCTCCGACATGGGTCGTCCCTCCAGGAGGGCGGACAGGACCCCGGCCGCGAAACCATCTCCGGCACCGACCGTATCCACGACCGCATCAACCTTGAAACCAGGAACGTAAACACACTCGTGGCCGTCCGTTGCATAGGCCCCGTCGGGGCCATCCTTGACGACCGCGTAATGGGCGCCGTTGTCGATGAAAGCCTGACCGATGTCGCGCACCTTTTCCAGGCCGAACAGGTGCTTGCCCTCGGAGATGCCCGGCAGGACAAGGTCGGCCTTGGAGCTCAGGGCCAGAAGGGTCTGCTTCATCTGCCCATCGCTCTTCCAGAGGGCGGGGCGCTCGTTGGGATCGAAGGAGACAAAGACATGGTTGGCCCGGGACTGTTCCATGAGGGTCTTGCTGGCTTCCAAGGTACTGGCTGAAAGGGGCGGGAGGATGCCGGTCATATGCGTCAGGGATATGCCCGTGTAGTCGATGCTCTTAATCTCGGCGGGACCGATGGCCGAGGCTGCCGAATCTTTACGGAAGTAATAGGTCTTGGGATCGCCCTGCTCGACCTTGGTCTTCATCATGAAGCCTGTGGAGCGGGTGGTATCCACCCCGACCAGAGAGGTATCCAGACCGTTCTGCCGCATAAAGTAACGTATCCGATCGCCAATCGGATCCTGTCCGACGCGGGTCATATAGACCGGACACTGGCCCAGGCGTTTCAGACCGATGGCCACGTTAAGCTCAGCACCGGCCACCGATGCACTGAAGGATCCGACCTCACTGCAAGGCCCCTCCTCACCGGCGGCGAAAAGCCCCATGCCCTCACCTACCAGAAGAACCTTGCCGGGGTGGACGCCATTGACCGATATGTCGTGTGAGACCGCCATAACATTCCTTCCATGACCAGGACACCGATGGACCCGACAGGCCCGCTTCACCCCGCACCACCGCGGGAGGCAGCCTGATACAGTCACTGCAGTCTCAAAGCTATGTGCCTGAAGGAAGGCACAGGAAAATGTTGCCAGCTGTTGCTTGTTCCCGACAACGGCATCGGGAACAAGCAGGCATTCAGATTCGCGATATAAGCGATACGGTCACCGAATCACTCCAGCACCGACCGATGCCGGGGCGACCACACCGGATGCGACTCCTGTCAGACCAGGTTGATGCCGGGTGTGACCGGCTCGGGGACCAGATGGATGCCGAAGGTCCG
>NZ_CALYOY010000008.1 GCF_945269915.1 uncultured Bifidobacterium sp.
CCGGCTGTTTTGATGCGCGAATTCAGGCACCCGTCACAATCCGGCCACGGATCAGCCCACCCGACCCGGACCTGGATAAAGGGCCGGCCATGATAGCCGTCGTCCATTGCGACCAGGCCATCTCCACCAGTCCTCGCTGTAATCGCGCCCGACCGAGAGAGACCTACCGCTCCCCCATCAGGTTGCGCAACACGTACTGGAGGATGCCCCCGTTGCGGTAGTACTCGGCCTCACCGGGGGTGTCAATGCGAACCTTGGCCCGGAAACCGACGGATTGACCGTCCCGGCGGAGGGCCGTGACCCTGACCTGATCGGGTATCTCCCGGTTGATGTCTTCAACCCCCTCGAAGCTGTATGTCTCCGTCCCGTCCAAACCAAGGCTCTCGGCCGACTGGTTTTGGGGGAATTGGAGGGGCAGGACACCCATGCCGATCAGATTGCTGCGGTGAATGCGCTCGAAGGACCGGGCAAGGACCACCTTGACCCCCAGCATCAGGGTCCCCTTGGCGGCCCAGTCGCGCGAAGAACCCGTCCCATACTCCTTCCCGGCCAGGATGACCAGGGGAACACCCTGACCGGCATAATCCCGGGAGGCCTCGAAGATGGTGGTCGGCCGCTTTGCCAGGAAGTCATAGGTGAACCCGCCGGGCCTGACCTCCAGCCCCACCGAGGCCAGGAGCTGGTTGCGCAGCCGGATGTTCCCGAAGGTGCCACGGACCATGACCTCATGGTTGCCACGCCGCGACCCATAGGAATTGAAGTCCTTGGGGACGATGCCATGCTCCTCCAGGTATCGACCGGCAGGGCTCTCGACCTTGATGGCACCCGCCGGGGAGATGTGGTCCGTGGTGACCGAGTCGCCCAGGAGGGCCAGGACCCTGGCCCCCTCGATGTCCCGGAGGGGGTCGGGGGCGGCGGCCATCCCGTCGAAGAAGGTCTGCCTGCGCACGTAGGTGGAGTCAGGGTCCCAGGTGAAGAGCCGGCCGGAGGGGACATCCAGCCCCAACCAGCGCTGGTCCCCCCTGAAGACCTGGGCATAGTCCTTCGAATACATGTCACGGTCCAGGGTCCGGTCGATGACCTCCTGGACCTCCCTGTTGGAGGGCCAGATGTCTCGCAGGTAGACCGGGTGCTGGTCAGGGGACTCTCCCAGAGGTTCCCTGACCAGGTCCATGTTCATGGAACCCGCCAGGGCGTAAGCCACGACCAGGGGCGGCGAGGCCAGGTAGTTCATCTTCACGTCAGGGCTGATCCTGCCCTCGAAGTTCCTGTTCCCCGAGAGGACGGCGGTCATGGCCAGGTCGTGCTCATTGATGGCCCGGGAGATGGCCGGGTCTAGGGGGCCGGAGTTGCCGATGCAGGTGGCGCAGCCGTAGCCCACCAACTCGAAGCCCAGGGCATCCAGGTCCTCGGTCAGTCCGGCCCGGTCCAGGTAGTCGGTGACCACTTGGGAGCCCGGGGCCAGGGAGGTCCTGACCCAGGGCTTGGGCCTGAGCCCCAGGGCACGGGCCTTGCGGGCCAGGAGACCGGCCGCCACCATGACCGAGGGGTTGGAGGTATTGGTGCAGGAGGTGATGGAGGCGATGACCACGGCCCCGTTGGCCAGGTCGAAGTCGCCGTGGGTCTTGGTGTGGACCGGGACCGGCTCATGGTCGGTGGCCGAGGTCTCGTAGTCGGGAAGTGCGGCCTGGTAGGCCTGCCTGGACTGGTCCAGGGCAATCCTGTCCTGGGGACGCTTGGGGCCGGCGATGGAGGGCCTGACCGTGGACAGGTCCAGCTCCATGGTCTCGGAGTACACGGGTTCCGTGTAGTTCGGGTCATCGGGGTCGTGCCAGAGCCTGTTGGCCTTGGCGTAGGCCTCGACCAGGGCAACCTGGTCCTCGCTCCGACCGGTCAGCCTCAGGTAGTCCAGGGTCACCCCGTCGATGGGGAAGATACCGCAGGTGGAGCCGAACTCCGGGCTCATGTTCCCCAGGGTGGCCCGGTTGGCCAGGGGCACCTGGTCCAGGCCCCGGCCGTGGAACTCCACGAACTTGCCCACGACCCCATGCTCCCGGAGCATCTGGGTGACGGTCAGGACCACGTCGGTGGCCGTGACCCCCTCGGGGATGGAACCGGTCAGCTTGAAACCGACCACCCTGGGCACCAGCATGGAGATGGGCTGGCCCAGCATGGCCGCCTCGGCCTCGATACCACCCACGCCCCATCCCAGGACTCCCAGCCCGTTGACCATGGTGGTGTGCGAGTCCGTCCCCACGCAGGAGTCCAGGTAGGCCAGGGGTCGCCCACCTGGCTGATCCGACTCCTTGCGCATGACCACCTGGGCCAGGTATTCGATGTTGACCTGGTGGATGATGCCGGTCCCGGGGGGTACCACCCGGAAGTTCCGGAAGGCCTGCTGCCCCCAGCGCAGGAACTGGTAACGTTCCCGGTTGCGCTGATACTCCAGGTCCATGTTGTGCTCGATGGCCCCGGGCACCCCGGCCAGGTCGATCTGGACCGAGTGGTCGATGACCATCTGGACGGGCACCAGGGGGTTGATGACCTCGGGGTCACCGCCCAGGTCCTTGACGGCATCCCGCATGGTGGCCAGGTCGACGATGCAGGGGACTCCGGTAAAGTCCTGCATGACCACCCGGCTGGGCGAGAACTGGATCTCATGGATGGGCTCGGCTTCCGGGTCCCAGCCCAGGAGCGCATCCACCTGGTCATCGGTGATGTTGATTCCGTCCCGGTTGCGGACCAGATTCTCGACCAGTACACGCAGGCTGTAGGGCAGATGGTCCAGGCCGGGCAGGTCGGCGATGCGGTAGTAGTCGAACTCCCGATCCCCCACCCGGAGTCTGGACAGTCCCTGTTCGGTCGGCCTGTCAGTCATGGGCATATCCTCCTCGTGCAGTCCCATGCACCCTGCCGATGATGCCTGCCTGCAAGGCGAAGGAACCGACTTGGACAGCCACCCGGGGGAACGGGACACCGTTGGAATATGCTCCCTGTTCTACCGCCCGTGTGTTAACTGGCGTATGAACCGCACACATGGCGGATACGCCAACACCACCAGGGCCATGAGGACGGCCCCCGCCAGGACGAATACGATGGTCAGGGCCAGGGCCCGCCCCTGGGGCAGGGTGATGGCGAAGAACCGGGCCACCAGGGGTATGAAGGCCCCGATGACCCCCGCCGCGGCAAAGACCAAGACCAGGAGGCCACGCCAGGAACGCAGGGGGCGGGCCACCTGGGCCAGGACCAGAACCCCCATGAAGAAGAGGATGATGGCACAGATGGACCGCAGACCGGTCAAATCCGCCGAATCGGACCTGTTCAGACCCAGGATGCCGGGCAGGGTCCAGGCAGCGACCAGGATGGTCAGCCCGGTGGCCAGTCCCGACGGGAGGGCAAAGGCGACGACACGCTTCAGAAAGCCGGGCCGGTAGCGCCGGGTGTTCGGGGCCAGGGCCAGGAAGAAGGCGGGGGTGCCGATGGTCAGGGCACCGATATAGGTGATATGCCGGGGCAGGTAGGGGAAGGGGATGGCCGTCAGGACCACACCCAGGGAAATCAGGGCCGAGTAGACGGTCTTGACCAGGAAGAGACCAGCCACCCGTTCCATGTTGGCCATGACCTGACGCCCTCTGGCCACCACGTCGGGCAGATGGGAGAACTTGGAATCCACCAGGACCACCTCGGCCACGGCCTTGGTGGCCGGGGCCGCATTCCCCATGGCGATGCCCAGGTCGGCCTCCTTCAGGGCCAAGGAGTCATTGACCCCGTCCCCGGTCATGGCCACGGTATGACCACCCAGATGCAGGGCCTGGACGATGGCCTTCTTCTGGTCTGGCAGGACCCGGCCCAGCACATCCACCCGCTCCAGGACCTCGGCCAGTTCCTCCAGGTCCTCCGGCAGTTTCCGGGCATCCATGGCCCGGGGCTTGGCGGCACCGGTCAGGCCCACCTTGCCGGCGATGGCCGCGACCGTGGCGGGGTTGTCGCCGGAGATGATCCGGCAGCGCACGCCCTGCTCCCTGAACCAGGCCAGGGTGGGGGCGGCATCATCCCGAATTCGCTCGGAACAGGTGATCAGGGCCATGGGTACCAGGTCTGTGGGCAGGGACCCGGCCTCCTGGAAGTAATCCGGTCTCAGGTCGCCGGCAGGCACCTGCCCACCGTCCGCCAGCATCAGCACACGGTAGCCGGAGTCGGCCAGACCAGCCACCTGCGAATCCACCTGGGGGTGGGCATCGGGCCGAGTGGCCATCAGCACCTCTGGAGCCCCGAAGTACCAGAGCCTGCCGGACTGGTCGAGGATGGCGCTCCACTTCCTGGCCGAAGAGAAGGGAAGACGGGCCTTGACCGTCCCGGAGGGGAGAACCTGGGGCAGCCCCTCCATGATGGCCCGGCCTGTGGCATTGGGATTCTCCTCCGCACAGACATCGACCAGGGGCTGGCTCAGAACAGCTTCCCCCTCCTTGCCTGAACCGTCGAGGAGGTGGATGGCATCAAAGACGATGCCCCCGTCGGTGATGGTCCCGGTCTTATCCAGGTTGAGGGCATCGACCCGGGCCAGGGTCTCCACCGACTCCATCTGCTGGACCAGGGTCTGCTTCCTGGCCAGGCGGATGGCGGCAAGGGCGAAGTTCAGAGAGGTCAGGAGGACCAGACCCTCGGGAATCATGCCGACCACCCCGGCCACGGCCGAGACGACGGCCTGCCGCCAGGTCCCGTTGTCCAGTGCGGTCTGAAACCCACCCACCGTGCGCATCTGGGTGAAGATCAGGAGGATGCACAGGGGCACCACCACGACGGTCATGACCTTGAGGATGGTGTTGATCCCCTCGTTCAGGTCGGAGTGCACCTTCTTGAAGACCTTGGCCTTGGCGGTCAGGGTGGCCGCGTAGGAACCCGCCCCGACGGCCGTGACCCTGGCCAGGGCCATGCCGGAGACCGCCGTTGAACCCGAGTAGGCCTTGTCATCCGTCTGCTTGCGAACGGTCCTGGATTCCCCCGTCAGCATGGACTCATCCAGTTCCAGACCATAGGATTCCACGATGCGGGCATCTGCGGGAATCTGGTCACCCGAACGGATCCACAACAGGTCATCCCTGACGATGGCATCGTGGGAGACCCGCAGATCGGATCCCTCCCGATGAACGTAGTAGTCCGAAGCCACCAGGATGGAGAGGTTGTCCAGGGTGCGCTTGGCCTTGAGCTCGGTGGCGATGCCTATCCCGGTGTTGATGATGATGACCAGGCCGAAGACGGCATCCTTCCACTGACCGGTCAGGAGGACCACCACCATGGCCCCCAGGATGATGGCGTTGAAGAGCGTGAAGACGTTGGCCCGGATGATCTGCCCCAGCGTCCTGGATGACCGTTCCTCGGTCCTGTTGACCTGTCCGGCCTCCAGGCGCTCCTCCACCTGGACACTGGTCAGCCCCGGTTCCCCGACCTGGGGGAAGGAGGGGATCCTGTCTTTTCTGCCGTCACTCATGCCGATCCTCCACCTGACCCAGAGTGACCCGCAGGGTACGGGCATGCGGGCCGTCATCGATGATGTTCTGCAGGGCATCGGCCAGGAG
The DNA here is from genome assembly GCF_945269915.1 of uncultured Bifidobacterium sp. Lineage (GTDB taxonomy): Bacteria > Actinomycetota > Actinomycetes > Actinomycetales > Bifidobacteriaceae > Bombiscardovia > Bombiscardovia indica. The sequence goes on from NZ_CALYOY010000008.1 coordinate 5,577, forward strand.
TACCGGCTTGCCCCTGTCTGTACCGGCCTCCAGGCTGAGGGTGGCGGCGTAGTAGATGCCGTCAGGACCGCCCTCCCAGGTGGCCCCCCGCTCCGGAATGACGGCCACGGGTATCCCGGCCTTTCTGGCCTGGGACAGGGATGGAATCCAATCTCCCTCCGCCGGGGCATCCAGGAGAATCAGCTTGACTCCACGGTTGACGGCATCCTCCACACCCGCCTGCTGGTCCCGGGCCGAGGCCGCCTGCCAGTAGTACCCATCCATGCGCTGGCCCTTGAGGGAGGCCAGAATCCGGCTGTCCACGTCCTTGGGAGCCGTACCGGACGACGAAGAGGGCCGACCGATCAGGGATACCAGCACATTGGAGCGGTCCACCCCATCATGGTCCACGGTGGATGGCTGCCAGGTATCACCCACAGCCTTGTGGGAGGGTGCACAGCCCGTCAAGAGACCAACCAGAATCAAGGCCAGGACCAGAACCAGGGGAATACGTGCCTTACGCCGCCTGCGGACGGGCAGAATCGGAGCACCGGACCTGCCCGGTCCGCCCGTTCCGCACGTCATTCCTGCCATCAACGGTATTCTAGACGAAAACCGATCCTCCCGCCGGAAATGCGCCATCCGCTGAGGTTCATCCGGTGAGATGATGGCGACCTTCACCTCGTGGCCTACCTGGTGAAGACGGCCATGGTCTCCACATGGTGGGTCATGGGGTAGATATCGTAGGCATGGATGTGGGCCAGCTTGTACCCGAGCGAGGTCAGTGTCCCTGCATCCCTGGCCAAACTGGTGGGGTCACAGGACACGTAGATGATGGTTGAGGGACCGGCCTGGTCCAGGAGCCTGCACACCGCGGCCCTGGCACCGGCCCGCGGCGGGTCCAGGAGGACCAGGTCCGGATGGGCCAGCGTCTTGGGAATCCCATGCCTGAGCACACCTTCCACATCGCCTCGTCTGACCGTGGCATTGGCCAGGCCTGCATCGGCAAGGTTCTTCCGGGCCCTGGCCACGGCCCCCGCCGCACCTTCCACGGCCAGGATCCGCGCCTTCCCCTGGAAGTCCGCGGCCATGGGAAGGGTGAAGAGGCCGGCACCGGAATAGAGGTCCCAGATGACCGGGGCCATCTTCCCCGCAAGCCACTGCCTGATCTGGGTCAGGACCGTGCCGGAGAGAAGGCCCGGCGCCAGGCGATGCACCTGCCAGAACCCGTCCGCATCAACCTGGTAGGTGAAGGTGGCCTCATCGGCCTGATCGGTACGTGGCCGGACCTGCTCGGTCAGGGGGTCAGTCCCCTCCTTGGTTTTTCCGTTGACCAGCAAGGCGAAGTTCTCCCCATCCACCTGACCGTCAGGAGGCTCAGGCACGGCCATCCGTATCCTGCTTCCGGGGTCGAATCCCCCATCCCAGAGACCAAGCCTGTCCGCCTTGTCCAGGAGTCGCTTGGAGGCCAGGGGCATGGTCTCCAGGGCTATCCTGTCATGGGAACCACGTCGCCGCATGGAAGGCCTGCCCCGGTCATCCGCCACCAGGTCGATACGGGTCCGCCAGTGCAGACCATCCCGGCAGGTGCCGTCATCGGGGCGGGTGATGGGCACCTCGAGGTGGATGCCGCCCAGTCGTTCCATCTGCTGTCTGATCAGGTCGGCCTTCCAGGCCAGTTGCCCGGACAGGGAGACATGTATCAGGTCGGCGCCTCCCAAGCCGCCACCCCAGGCCAGGGGGCCGGCCAGGCGCCATACCGGTTCCCTTCGGTCGGGACTGGCCTCCAGGACCTCGGTCACCTCGCCGGTGCAGAACCTGTCCTGCCGCTTGTGGGGCTCATCCAACCTGACCCGGACCAGTTCGCCCGGGAGGGCAAAGCGGACAAAGACCACGCGCCCGTCCAGATGGGCCACGCACCGGCCCTGGTCAGCATATCGTTCCATGCGAAGCTCAACGCCCATACTCGCCTTTCGTCACCGCCTGTGGGCCACACCCGGGCGGTCTCAGCCCCGGACTCCCCCGTCACCGTCCTGCCCTGCATCGACAAGGTCCGCCTTGGTGTGGAAGGCGTGGAAGGGATCACGAATCATCAGCCAGGAAATCCAGATGGCCAGAGCGAAGAGTGGCACGCCCAGGACCAGGCGCGCAGCGCCCAGGAGACCGACCAATCCGGCCAGATACAGCGGTACCTGCACCACCAGGCGAATGATGAAGACCAGGATCCATACCAGGGTGACCCTGGCATAGGCCCGCAGGAGGGCACGATCCGAGCGCCAGGAGTTCAGCCACGCTCGAAAACCGGAGAGAACAGGCTGGCGCACGTATTCCACCAGGGCTCCGATCCCGGGCACCCGGGCCACCAGACTGCCTCCCAGGACCAGGATCCAGAAGGAGTTGATCAGAAAACCGGGCAGATAATAGTTACGGGCATCCTTGCTCAGCCAGGCCGAGACCAGGCAGATGCCGACCCCCAGGAGACCGGTCAGAGCCCCGAGGAAGGACTGCCGTTGCAGGAGCCTCAGCAGGAGTTGGACCAAGGCCAGGATGCCGGACGCGACGACGGTCCAGGCCAGGTTCCCCGTTACCAGGAAAACGACCAGGAAGACCAGGCCGGGCAGGAGGGATTCCACCATCCCCCGCCAGCCTCCGATGGCCTCGTAGACCGAAAAATCCTCATCGGCCAGTGCCGCCAGACCGGTATGCTTCCTTTCTTCCGTGTCGGAAGGCCGGTCATCCTGCCCCTTTCCGCCCACGGTCTCAGCGCACCTCCGAGAACATGGGACCACGGGAGAGTGTGGTCTTCACCTCGGTCTGCTGGTCGGAATCGAAAGGCCCCTCGGGCTTCTCGGGAATGGTGTCCTTGGGCTTGTCGCCCTCGTCCCCGCCCTGGCCCGAGTCGGCCCTGCGCTCGTCCGGGGTCACCGGTGAATGCATGGGAATCAGATCACGAGGAGCCAGGGGTTCATCGCCCCTGACCACAACCAGATCGGCCAGATACCGGTCGAGCAGATCCTTCTCCTTGCCCCCTTTGGCGGCAGGACCGGAGAAGATCCCCCGCAACATCCAACGCGGACCGTCGATGCCCACCACACGGGTCATCAGGTCCTTGCCACGAACATTGACCGGAAGGGCCAGCTCCTGGCCGAAGACCCCATCGACCTCCTGGCATCGGGGATTGGCCCTGAGCAGGTCGGCACGGACATCATCCCAGAGCCCCAGGGTCTTGGGGGCCGCAAAGGCCTCCAGCTCCAGGCTTGACGACCCGTAGGTGATGGTGGCGCCCAGGACCTCCCCGGTGCTCCCGTTGGCCTTGAGCCTGAGCTGACTGCCCTGGAGGAAGGGCAGCATCAGGGAACCGATGTCAAGGTAGTCATCGTAGTCGACAACGTCCTCATCCTCGCTGTCCCAGGGACCGTGGTCCACACCACGCTCGCCGCTGGTCAGACCATGGACCTGATACTGCTCGGCCTTGGATTCATCCTTCCCGACCTGGTCGGACTCGCGAGCCTGGTCATCCTGATCCCGTGGTTCCTGATCGGCCTTCCTGCCCTGATCCTTCGGATCCTCGGACTCCAGCTCGGGGGAATCCCGATCCTGGTGAACCTGGTCATCCTTGTGCTTCCTGCCGAAACCAAACAGTCCCATGATGCCTCGTTTCCTCGTGACGCCTTCCCGACGTCTTCGTGGTCGGCCCTGCACCCCTGCGCGCGGGGCCGACCTGTCTGCCTAATCGAGACCCAGACGCAACTTGCCGCCGGGGATGGCGTCAAGGAGGTCACGGGTGTACTGGCGTTGCGGATGGTCGAACACCTCATCCGTGGTGGCGTGCTCGACCAGCCTACCCTGCTGCATGACCACAACCTCGTCGGCGATCTGACGGACCACAGCCAGGTCGTGGGTGATGAAGAGGTAACTCAGACCACGCTCGGCCTGGAGGTCGTTGAGCAAACGCAGCACCTGGTCCTGAACCAGGACGTCCAAGGCTGAAACGGCCTCGTCACAGATGATCACATCCGGATTGAGGGCCATGGCCCGGGCGATGGCTATACGCTGACGCTGACCGCCGGAGAGCTCATTGGGATACCGTCCCATGACCGACTCCGGCATTTCGACCATGTCCAGGAGCTCGCGAACCCGCTGTTCACGCGACTTCCTGTCGCCGATCCTGTGGATGCGCAGGGGCTCCTCGATGGAACGGTAGATGGAGTACATGGGGTCCAGGGAACCGTAGGGGTTCTGGAAGACCGGCTGGACGTGCCGGCGGAACTCCATGAGCTCGTGCCCCTTGAAACCGGATATGTCCTGGTTTTCGTAGGTCACCGTGCCGGAGGTGGGGGTGAGCAGGTGGAGGACCATGTTGGCCACGGTGGATTTGCCCGAGCCGGATTCCCCCACGATGGCCAGGGTGGTGCCCCGCTTGACCGAGAAGGAGACGTCGTCGACCGCCTTGAAAAGCTCCCGCTTCCTCGGCAGCTTGAACTCCTTGGTCAGGTGCTCCACCGTGATGACGTGTTCGCTGCGCTCCAGGGTGGATTCGCCCTTGACGTGGTGCTCCATCAGCCTCTCGGCATCCTGCCCCCGCTGCTTGGCGGAGATGATGCGCTGGGAGGCCAATGACGGTGCGGCCTGGACCAGACGCTTGGTGTAGGGATGCTGCGGGTGCTGAAGGACCTCGAGACTGGGGCCGGACTCGACCACCTGCCCCTTGTACATGACTACGATGTGCTGGGCACGCTCGGCGGCCAGACCCAGATCGTGGGTGATGAAGAGGACGGCCGTGCCCAGGGAGTCGGTCAACCCCTTGAGGTGGTCCAGGATCTTCTTCTGGACCGTTACATCCAGGGCGCTGGTGGGCTCGTCGGCTATCAGGAGGTCGGGCCTGGATGCCAGACCTATGGCGATCAGCGCACGCTGACGCATACCGCCGGAGAATTCGTGCGGGTACTGACGGGCACGGGTGGCTGCATCGGGTAGGCCCGCCTCGGACAGGAGACCGGCGATCCGGTCATTCATGTCTGAACCGGTCACATGGGCCTTGGCGATTCCCCAGGCCCGGTCCTCACCGACCCCGGCCCGAATCAGGGACCTGGCCACACCCCACCTGGTCTCCGAGCCGACATCCCACTCCCCCTTGAAGGTCTCCATGACCTTGTCGGGATTGGGGACGCCGGCCTCGTCGAGGACCTGTCGCGCGGCCTTCAGAAGCCCCGGCAGGTCGGCAGAGGAGATGAAGAGCTCATCGTCCGAGGACCTCAGCTTGATGTCCTCGGAGGAGGCCAGCTCCTGGGCCAGCCTGGAGCGCTTCTCCCGGGAGACGTCCATCTTGTTGGCGACCAGGGCCTCCTTGACCTGGGACCCGATCCTCCAGACCGGGTTCAGGTTGCTCATCGGATCCTGGGGAACCAGACCCATATGGGAACCACGCAGGTCCTCATACTCCTTCCGGCCCAGTCCGACCAGTTCACGGCCCTGTAGCCTGATGCTCCCATCGACCACCCTGCCCGTGCCGGGCAGGAGGCCCAGAACACTCATGGCGCAGGTGGACTTTCCGGAACCGGACTCACCTACGATGGCCACCCACTGTCCGGGATAGACACTGAAGGAGGCATCACGGACGGCGTGGACATCACGACCATCGGAGGTGAAGTCCACCTTGAGGTCCTTCACCTCCAGAAGAGGGCCGGAGGATGCCACGTCCGCCTGCTGATCGGCCTTCACTGCCATGTTTTCTTCCTGACTCATGCTTCCTCCACTCAGGCCGTTCTGCTCTTTGGATCCAGGGCATCCTTGACCGCATCACCCATCATGATGAAAGCCAGCACGGTGATGGCCAGGGCGGCGGAGGGATAGAAGAGGACCGAGGGATTGGTGGTAAGGAGGTTCTGGGCCGTCGAGATGTCGCCGCCCCAGGAGACCACCGTCGGGGGCAATCCCACGCCCAGGAAGCTCAGGGTGGCCTCCGAAACGATGTAGGTACCCATGGAGGTGGTGGCCATGACGATGACCGGAGCCAGGGAGTTGGGGATGATATGCCGGAACAGGTTTCGGATCGGCGAGGACCCGAGCGCGGTCGACGCCGTGTTGAACTCCAGGTTCTTGGCCTCCATGACCGCACTTCTCGTGATGCGTGCCATGTTGACCCAACCGAAGAGGGTCAGGGTGAAGATGATCTTCCACAGGGATGTGGATGTGCGGAACATCTGCAAAAGGACGATGGCTCCCAGGAGCATGGGGATGGCGAAGAAGATGTCGGTGACCCGGCTCAGGAGGGCATCGATCCAGCCTCCGAAGAAGCCCGCGACGGCTCCGATCACACCACCGAGGATCGTGACCAGGATCGTGGTCATGATGCCGATGGAGACCGAGGTTCGAGCGCCGTAGATCACCCGGCTGTACACGTCGCATCCTTGCAGGTCGAATCCGAAGGGATGGCCGGAACGCGCCGGTTCCAGTGAATTGGCCAGGGTGCAGGCACTCGGGTCCTGTCTGGCGAAGAGGGATGGGAAGAGGGCCACCAGGATCACGAGGATCGCCAGGATGGTCGAGATGATGAACATGGGATTGTGTCTCAGGGTCATCCATGCATCCGCCCACATGCTGGTCGGCGGCACATCCTCATCGACGGAGTCGACCTCGCGCAGGGGGGTCTCCTCGATGGGAGCCACGAAGCGCTCCTGTCCGGGCAGTGGGTCAGGGAAGAAGACCTTGGCCTGGCTCTGGTTCAGTTCATTGGATTCGTTCATAGTCATATCAGTCATGGAATCGGCCCCCTCACGCATACCGAATACGAGGATCGAGGACCGCATAGAGCATGTCGACCACCAAACTGCAGATGACGAAAATCATGACCAGGATGGTCACGATGGAGACCACCAGGGTCCCCTCCCCGCGCAGGATGGCCTGGAAGAGGGTGTTGCCGACCCCTTGGATATTGAAGATTCGCTCGGTGATCATGGCACCACCCATCAGTCCGCCTATGTCGGCACCCAAATAGGTGACCACAGGGATCAGGGAGTTGCGTAGGACGTGCCGCAGGATCACCTGCCGGTTGCTCATGCCCTTGGCCCGGGCCGTGCGGACGTAATCCTCGGAGATGTTCGAGGTGATTTCGGTCCTGGTCAGCCTGATGATCGAGGCCATGGAGACCGACCCCAGGACGACCGCCGGCATGAGCAGGTCCATGAAGCCCGGGTTGGCACCGGCCGTCGCCGGCAGCACGTGCCATTTGACACCGAAGAGGTACTGCAGGATAAAACCGGTGACGAAGGTAGGCACCGATATGAGCAGGAGGGAGAGGACCAGGATGACGTTGTCGGACCACTTGCCCTTGGTCAGGCCTCCGATGATGCCGAAGATAACCCCGAAGACACCCTCGAAGACGAAGGCCATGAGCGCCAGCTTGACGGTGACGGGGAAGGCCCTCCCGATGACGCTGACCACAGGCTGGCCGGCGAAGGTGTTACCGAAGTTCAGGGTCAGGGCGTTCTTCAGGAAGAGGACGTACTGAACGATGAACGGCTTGTCGAGATTGTACTCCGAACGTATCTGTGCCGCCACGGCCTGGTTGACGGGTTTGTCTCCGAACATGGCGGCGACCGGGTCGCCGGGGAGTGCGAAGACCAACGCGTAGATCAAGAGCGTGGTGCCGAGAACGACGGGGATCATCTGCAGAATTCGTCGCAGAAGATATTTACCCATCGGCTTTGTCTCCTTTGTGGTCCGCGATCAGGATTTCGATTGAAACCAGGTCGCCTCAAAAATACTTGTTCGAGTCTACCAGCATCTCTTAACAGGGTTTTTGCGTCCCACCCCAGTTCCGGGGATGGGCATCGGAGACGACCCGGGAAAGAAGCGACCGGTGTGGGGGATGCTGCGTTCCCCACACCGGTCGTCAGGCCCCTCCCGACGATTCAAGGAGTCGGCGGGGAGTACCCGTTGGCCAAGGTCACTTGCTGAGGCTGGCGTAGTCGGGGGTGTTCTTCCATGTGAAGGAGAAGCCCTTGACGTCCTTGCCGGCGACCCCGTTGGAGTTCATGTAGTAGAGCGGCACGGCGGGCAGGTCCTTGAAGAGGATCTCCTCACTCTGCTGATAGATCTTGTTGGCCTCGTCAAGGCTCTTGGCCGAGGCCGCCTTGACCATCAGCTGGTCGAATTCGGGGTTCTTGTAGTCGCCATCGTTCGATCCGTTTCCATCGGCCGCGGAGGAGTCGAAGTTGCTCTTCAGGTAGGACTCGGGCGAGGGGTAATCGGGCTGCCATCCCGAGCGGAAGGCCGAGTCGGTGAACTTGCGGCCCTGGACGTTGCTGCGGAACTCATTGAAGGTGGGCAGGGGGTTGCCGGCCGCATTGATGTTCAGGGTGTTCTTGATGGAGTTGGCGACGGCGTCATAGGTCTCCTTGTGGGACCCGTCGGCGTTGTAGGCCATCTTGAAGGTGTCGGCCTGGGTCCAGGGGCTGATCTTGTCGGCCTCGGCCCACAGTTCCTTGGCTTTCTTGGGGTTGTACTTGAGCACGTCGGAACCGGGCAGGTTCTTGGCGTATCCGGGGATGGCGGGCGAGGTGAAGTCATGGACCTCCACGCCCGTGCCCGAAAGGACCTTCTTGATGATCAGGTCGCGGTCGATGGCCATGGAGATGGCGCGGCGACGCAGCTTGCCCTCCTGGTCCTCACCGAAGTGCTTCATGTAGGTGGGGATGGTGAACATCTGGATGACGGAACCCGGTTCGTTGATGGCCTGGACCGAGCTGTCGCTCTGGAAGGTCTTGCGAGCCGAGGTCGGCACGGTGTCGAGCACATCCAGGTGGCCGGACTGGACATCACGGTAGGCCGCGGTCGGATCGGTGTAGGCGCGGAACTCCACTCCGCCGTTCTTGACGACGACGCCACCCTTGTAATTCGTGTCCTTGACCAGGGTCAGAGCCTTGTTGTGCTCCCAGGACTTGAATTTGTAAGGACCGACGGTCACCGGCTTCTGACCGAAAGCCTTGGTGTCCTTGTAGAAGGATTCGGGCAGGGGGGCGAAAGCGGTATAGCCCACCTGGATCGGGAAGGTGGATGAGGGCTCGGACAGGTCGACGGTGAAGGTCTTGTCGTCGACCACCTTGAGACCGGCAAGCTGGGCGTCGCCCGCGACACCCTCCTTCTGCAGGTCCCCATAGCCCTTGATGTTCGAGAAGAAGCCGGAACCCAGCTGCTTGTTGTTCACGTTCGAGGCCCAGGACCAGGCCTTGGTGAAGGACTGCGAGGTGACAGGGGTACCGTCCGAGAACTTCCAACCGTCCTTGATGGTGACGGTGTACTGGGTGTTGTCGGCGTTGGCCTTGATCTCCTTGGCGATCTCGTTCCTGGGCTTGCCCTTGCTGTCGAAACGCACCAGCTTGGAGAAGAGGATGTCGATGGGGTTGCCGCCGCCGACCTCATTGGTCATGCTGGGGATCAGGGGGTTGGCGGGCTCTGGGTTGAACACGCTGACCATGGTGTCGCTTCCACCCTTGGCATCTGCACTGCCGGCAGAATCGCCCGAACCACCGCAGGCGCTGAGCAGAAGTGACATAGAGCACACTCCAGCCGCCGCAATGGTCAGAACCGATTGCTTCTTCATATACTTGCTTCTTCCTTTTGTTTCCTTTTGGTACGAAGCGGGAAGGAAGATTTTGTCCACTTCCCCGCGACGAATACAGATTCTAGATCAATTGATCCACATAATCAGGAGGGTATCCACCATACCGGACGGATGAGGTCGGAATCAAGGACCTAGTGGTCCTTGGAAAGGTCACAGAAGGAAGGCCATCCTTTCCAACCCGGAACCAGACCCTGAACCCTCCTGGCCCCCGCCCCGGTGTTGTTGGGGGTGTACAGGGGAATGGCGGGCAGGTCCTCCAAAAGGGTCTCCTCTGCCTCCTGATAGAGCCTGTTGGCCTGGTCGACCCCTTGGGCGCGGGCGGCCCGGTGCAGAAGATCCTTGAATCCCCGGTCGTCATAAGCCCGGGTTCCCTCGTCTCCCGGTCCTGATGCGGAAGACACGAATTCCTGGTTCAGGTATGCCTCCGGAGAGGGATAATCGGGCGAGACCAGGGTGGAGAAGAAGTCGGCCTGGCCGCCTTGCGTCCGCTCGGACCCGGTCCGGAGATCGGCGGTGGTCGGGGCCGCCCTGGCCTCGACCTGGATACCCAGCGTGTTCTGGATGGACCTGGCCATCCCCTTGTAGAAGGCCTCGGTGCCGCCCTCGTCCGTATGGACCAGGGACAGGGGCCTGTCCTGTGGCCACTTGCTGATGGCATCGGCCTGGGCCCATGTTGTCCGTGCCTTATCGGCCCGGTACCTCAGATGGTCCTCCCCGGTCAGGTCCTCGGACCAGCCGGGAATCGCCGGGGAGGTAAAGTCCGAGGGCTGCTGGGCCAGGTTGTCCATGGTCTTCTCGATCAGGGACCTCCGGTCGATGGCCATGGAGATGGCCTGGCGACGCAGACGTCCCTCCCTGTCATGGCCGAAATGCTCCACCCCGGCCGGGATGGTCAGCATCTCAAGGTTGGACCCTGCCTTGTTATAGGACTGCAGCCCGGGATCACTGACGAAACTCGTACGGGCCGAAGCGGGGATGGTGGTGATCACATCCAGACGACCGGCTTGTACATCGGCCAGGGCCGTTGCCGCATCCGGGTAAATCCTGAAATCGACTCCCCCGTTCCTGGCTCCGGCATCGCCGGTATAGGTGGCGCTCCTGCGGATTTTCACCACCTTCCGGTGAAGCCATGCTTCAAACCTGTAGGGTCCGGATGTAACCGGCCTGCAACCAAAGGCCTGGGGATCCTTGTAGAAGGAATGAGGCAGGGGGGCGAAGACCGGCGTTCCCACCTGGATGGGAAAGGTGGCGGAGGGGTCGGTCAGGTCGACCGTGAAGGTCAGGTCGTCGACCACCTTGAGACCGGAGAGCTGGGCATCCTTCGGAGTGTCGGACTCCTGAAGGTTCCCATACCCTTTGATGTTGGAGAAAAAGCGGGCCCCGGCCTGTCTGTTTGCGGCATTGGCCGCCCAGGACCAGGCCCTGGTGAAGGAGCGGGATGTGATCGGGCTGCCGTCCGAGAAGGACCTCCCGTCAACCAGCTTGATCGTGTACCTGGTCATCCGGTCATTGTGGGTGATTTCAGCGGCCAGGTCATTCTGGGGCCTGCCCTTGCTGTCAAACCGCACCAGACGGGAAAACATGGCATCAACCAGTTGCCCTCCGCACTCATCCACGGAGTCACTGGGAATGAGGGGCCTGGAGGGTTCGCATCCATAGACCGAGATGATCGTGTTGTTCAGGGGATGGTCGGTGGCCTGGCCGGGGTCGCCGGATCCGCCACACCCTCCCAGTGCCAGGGTCAGGGAACAGGCCACGGCCGACACAAGCGCCATGCCGGATCTCTTTGTCATCACACTCCACTCCTGCCTACCGAAACCGGTAAGGACATTCACCATCATGACCACGCACGCCACCCCAGGAAGCCGCCCCGGCCAAACCTCGGATGCATCTGCGTGCAGTACCGTTCATTCTCGTACGATTGCCTCCCTTTCGCAAAAACCTCCCCCTCCCGATGGACCGGGCCAGGCCGTCCCAGCCCCGTAACACCGGGGATCCGCGGAACCGAGACTCAGGCCCGGGGAAAGGCCAGCCGGTATCGCTGCCGTAGCTGTTCGATGGAAACATGGGTGTAGCGCTGGGTGGTCCGCAGGGAGGAATGCCCAAGCATCTCCTGGACCTCACGCAGGTCCGCTCCCCCGTCCAGCATCTGGGTGGCCGCAGTATGACGCAGGGCATGCGGGGCTATGTCGGGCACCTGGGCCTGGTCGGCCGCCCTGTGGACCACCTGCCGGACCTGACGCTGGCCGATCCGGCGTCCTCGGGCGCCCAGGAAGAGGGCCCGCACATCATCGCCGGAAGTCCGGGAGGGCCTTCCCGGGCGGTCTTGGTCAACGGATTCTCCACCCCCGGCATCCCCTCCGACAGTCGTATGGAGAACCTCATGGTCTGTTTCGGAAGAGGCCCCGCGGCCAGACCGCCCGTCTCCAAGACGTCCGACCAGCTCAGGCCTGCCCCGCTCTATCCAGCCGTCCAAAGCCCGTTCAGCGGGAAGTCCGTAGGGAACGACCCGCTCCTTGCGCCCCTTGCCCAGGACCTTGACGGTACGGGACTGACGGTTCAGGTCGACCAGGTCCAGGCCGCACAGCTCTGCCACACGCATCCCGGTTGCATAGAGGAGTTCCAGCATGGCCGCATCCCTGAGTTGGAGGATGCAGGCCAGGTCCTCATCCGATTCCTCCTCGACGGGGGCCGAATCCACCCGGTCCATCAGTTGCTCGGCCTGGGACCCGGTCAGTATCCGTGGCAGGTGTTCGGACTGTTTGGGGGACTTCAACCCCTGGGCCGGATCCACCTCGACCAGACCATGATCGGCCAGGTAGACAAAAAAGGAACGGATGGCGGCCGTCTTTCGGGCCATGGTCGACCGGGCGTGGGATCTGGCCTCATGGGCCAGCCAGGAGCGCAGGGCAGGAAGGTCTATGGCATTCAGTTCGGTGATGCCACGCAGGTCCATCAGATGAAGGAAGGAGGCCACGTCGGTCCGGTAGGAACGCACCGTGTTGGGGCTCCTGCCCTGGACCTGGTCCAGGTAGCGCACATACCCGTCCAGTTCGTCTTCAAAGGCCACCTGAAACCTCCCGTCCGCCCCACCAAGTCTACCCGGGGTGGGGCCGCATATACTGTTCCCGGAGGTGGACCATGCCCTTGCCAGAAGAGATACCGTCCGGAGTCCGCGTTGTGGTCAGGACAGTGGAGGGACGCGACCCCGAGGATGGACGCCTCAAGTTCCGCGACTACCTAGGCCACGTCATCTCCTGGGACGGGACCAGCCTGGTCCTGAACCGGGATCCCGCCGCCAACGGGTCGAGAGAGGGCCAGGAGGTACGGCTGCCTGCCGTCTGCATCATCCGCATCAAACCCATTCCGGAACGGACATACCCCCTGGGGCATCATGACGGGAACAGACCAGGAAGACAGGATGCCGGTGACCCTGCCCGGAACTGAATCGGATATGGAAGCCGGACTCAGTCACCGACCCTGGGCAGTTGGATGACCCTGGCCAGGTGGGTGGTCAGGAAGGATTCGACCTCCTGACCCCTGCGGGCGGAGTCCAGAAGCTCTGACCGCCAACCCTTATCGGTCAGGGTCAGGTCCGACCTGGCCGACTGGCTGTCGGTACCGGCCGGTTCCGCCTGGACCCGATCAGAGGCCAGGGCGGCCTTATAGTCCCTGAAAGGCTGAGCCCGGCTGAAGAAGCCATGGATGCCTGCCCTGTCCCGGTCATCCCCGCCCCGGAGGCTGCCGGCCATATCGGTCAATCTTGCAGCCATATCGTCCAGGAGACCGGCGACCTGGTCGGCGTCCTCGTCCACCATGGCCTCGGTCCGGTCCGGATCGGTCAGGGCCACCCTGGTCATGTCGCGCCAGGACCCGGCGGCCAGGGCGGCCGCCACATTCCTGTCATCCGAGTCCACCAGAAGGTTGGCCAGGGCCGTGGCCACCACATGGGGCATGTGGGAGATCAGGGCGGCCGCCCGGTCGTGGGTCTGATCATCCAGGACGATCAGGCGGTTCCCCAGGCCCTGGGTGACTGTGTCGGCCACAGTCAGGAAACGTCCATAATCGGTGTATTCGTCCACGGTAAGGGCCCAGAGCGCCCCCTCCAGGAGGTTCGGGTCGGAGGCCTCGTAACCGGAGAACTCGCTGCCGGCCATCGGATGGGCCCCCACATACCGGTCGGCCAGACCGGCCTCCTGGACCTGCTGACGGACCAGTCCCTTGACACTGCCCACATCGGTCAGAGTGGTTCCCCGGGTCAGGACCGGGGCCAGCCGTCCCAGCATCTCCGGCATGGCCCGGAGCGGAGTGGCCAGGATCAGGACGTCGGGTTTGCCCTTGGCCAGGTCCTCCAGGGTCTCCACACACCGGATTCCCTCGGCCCGGGCCGCCTCAAAGGGTCGGTCCGTATGGTTCCAGGCCACGACGAAGCGGCCATGACGGACCAATCGCCTGGCCAGGGAGCCGCCGATCAACCCCAGTCCGGCCACGGCGATCTTGTGGGCCGAGGTCAGGATGGGCGAGGCGGCCATACCCGCCATGGGGTGCATGGCATCCGACCCCGTCCGGAGGTCGTCGCCATCGACCCGGCCTGATTCGGATACCGGTTCCGCCTGTGAACGCTGGTCCTTTACCATAGCAACTCCTTATCAATCCCTGGCTTATCCAGGTGGCGCTCCATCCAGGCCCCTGCCCTGGGCAGCATCCAGTCCAAAACGGGTGGATCGGGCCGCTCCCGCCTGGGGTAGACGGCCAGGGTCTTGATCCAGTCGCCCCGGTCCAGCAAGTCCTGCATGACACCCCCCAGGGAAGGCTCCCAGGGTGCCGCGTCGATGGTGGCGATGAAGCTGTAGGTCCCGTCGTTCCCCTTGATGGGGCGGGACATGAAGGAGGTCATGTTCAGGCCGGTATCCCGAAGTCTGTCCAGGAGGTCGGCCAGCACACCCGACCCGGTGTGGAGGGGGATGAAGGTGACGATGGACTCGAATTCACGATGGCTGCCGGAACGGGCACCGTTCTCGGCGTCACCCTGCCCGCACGGCTCCGGCTGGCCGAACATGGCCCTGGCCAGACCGGCGGCCTCCCCCCTGGGGGCCAGGAGCAGGAAGTCCGTACGGGCGCCCCGGTAGTCCTGGACAGCGCTCCTGCGGGTCTCCAGCCCATACAGGGACCCGCAGATCCTGGGTCCCAGGGCCACCTGGTCCCGCCTCAGGTCACGGCAGGCGGCGGCATTGGAGGAGGCGGCCTCCTCCCTCAATCCGGTGCTGCGGATGAACTCCCTGCACTGGGCCAGGCCATGGGGGTGGGCGCTGATCGTAGTCAGGTCCCCATGGTCGGGACGCACAAAGGCATCGAAGACGATGGAAAGGCCGGTCCTGCCGAATCCGGCCACGTTGGTGGAGTCGATCAGGGCGTCCATGTTGGGGATGACATGCCCCTCGACATTGTTCTCCCAGGCGATGATCCCCCAACCCCTCCCGGCCTCGACCGCATCGACGATCCGGGTGGCCCGGTCGCAGGGGACCAGGGTCACCTGCCTGCCCAGGGCCGGCCCGATGCAAGCCGATGACTCGACGGCGGCCTGGTGGGTGAAGGACCCCTGGGGGCCCAGATAATACAGGTCGACCCGGGAAGTCTGACCGGTGCTCATGCGCGGGGTTCCCCGGTGGAGGAAGCGGCCAGGGTCTCCCCTGTTTCCGGGGCTGTGTCTGCGGCCTCCGCCCCACCCCTTGCCGGCCACTCCTTGATCAGACCATCATCGAACAGGGACCGGGGCAGGCAGAGGGCCAGGAACTGAATCAGAACCAGTCCTCCCATCCAGAGGAAGACGGCGTACTTGGCGAAGAAACCCGGAAAGTCGGCGTAGGGCATGAGCACGTCCCCACCCGGTCCCCTCATGGAGAGGAGCCAGACCACCACCGTGGAGGCCACCAGGTGCAGGGAGAGGCCCAGGGTGCCGGAATCATTGCGGACCCGCCAGGAGGCCAGGGCCACCAGGATGTAAGCCAGAATCATCCCCCAGGGGATGCCGGCGGCCGCTCCGGAACGCTGGACCAGGGTGCCCAGGATGCCCACCAGAACGCCAATGACCAGGGCCAGGAGATACCGACTGGGTCGTATCACCTGACGCCTGGTCACCTGCTGTGCCCCACTGGCAGCCTCGATACCGGCATGGGTCTCATCATGCTGTTTCGCCATGGGAATCAGCCTAGTACGATCCGGTCACCAGCGCTGCGGCCGGGTCGGCCCGTGTCACTTCTTGTTGGCGCGGCGCTGACGGGCGTTCCACTTGTACCAGGCGTCACGATCAAGGATGATCTTGCGCACACGGATGGATTCGGGGGTCACCTCGACGCACTCGTCGTCGTTGGCGAAGTCCAGGGACTCCTCCAGGCTCATCTGGATGGGAGGGGTCAGGGTCTCCAGCACATCGGCCGTTGCGGAGCGCATATTGGTCATGTGCTTCTCCAGGGTGATGTTGATGTCCAGGTCACCGGGCTTGTTGTTGATGCCGACGATCTGTCCCTCGTAGACCGGGGACTGGGGCTCGACGAAGAAGTCGCCGCGCGCCTGGAGCTTCTGCATGGCATAGGGGCTGGCCTTGCCGGAGCGGTCCGAGACCATGGACCCGTTCTGGCGGGTCTTGATCTCCCCGGCCCAGGGGGCGTACCCGGCCGATATGGACGAGGAGATGCCGGTACCGCGCGTGGCGGTCAGGAGGGCGGTGCGGAAGCCGAGGAGACCACGGGAGGGGACGGTGAACTCCATCCTCACCCAGCCCGATCCATGGTTGGTCATGGTGTCCATCCGGCCCTTACGGTCGGCCATGAGCTGGGTGACGGCACCCATGTACTCCTCGGGCACGTCGATGGTATCGGCCTCCATGGGCTCCTGGACCTTCCCGTCCACGGTCCTGGTGACCACCTGGGGACGGCCCACGGTCAGCTCGTAGCCCTCACGACGCATCTGCTCGGCCAGGACGGCCAGGGCCAGCTCACCACGGCCCTGGACCTCCCAGGCGTCGGGGCGGTCGGTGGACAGGACCTTGATGGAGACGTTGCCGATCAGCTCACGGTCCAGACGGTCCTTGAGCATGCGGGCCGTCAGCTTGTGGTCCTTGCCCTCGGTGCCGGCCAGGGGGGAATCATTGGTGGCGAAGGTCATGGAGACGGCCGGGTCGTCCACGTGGATCAGGGGCAGGGGCTTGGGGTCGCTCTTATCAACGATGGTCTCGCCGATCATGATGTCGTCGACCCCGGCAACGGCCACGATGTCGCCGGGTCCGGCCTCATCCACGGGGAAACGCTCCAGGCCCTTGGTGCGCAGGATCTCGGTCAGTTTGAAGTTCTCGATGGACCCGTCCACGCGGGAGAGCCCGTACTGCCTGCCCTTGATCAGGTTGCCGTTGTAGATGCGGACCAGACCCAGACGACCCAGATAGTCCGAGGCGTCGATGTTGGTCACATGGGCCTGGAGGGGGGCGCCCTCCTCATATTCGGGGGCCGGTATGTTGGTCAGGATGGACTCGAAGAGGGGTTCCAGATCGTCGTTGTCGGGCAGGCCGCCATCTTCGGGCTGGTTGACCGAGGCCTTGCCGGCCTTGGCCGCGCAGTAGATGACGGGCAAGTCAAGAAGGGAGTCCAGGTCCAGGTCCACACCCTCCTCGCTCACATCCTGGGCCAGGCCGAGGAGGAGATCGGTGGACTCGGAGACAACCTCGGAAATGCGGGCATCGGGACGGTCGGTCTTGTTGATGACCAGGATGACGGGCAGCTTGGCCTCCAGGGCCTTGCGCAGGACGAAACGGGTCTGGGGCAGGGGGCCCTCGGAGGCGTCGACCAGGAGGACGACACCGTCGACCATGGAGATGCCGCGCTCCACCTCGCCGCCGAAATCGGCGTGACCTGGGGTGTCGACGACGTTGATGGTGATGCCGTCGGGCTGTCCCAGCTTGGGAGCCAGGGGACCGGTGTACTTGACGGCGGTGTTCTTGGCCAGGATCGTGATGCCCTTCTCGCGCTCCAGGTCGTTGGAATCCATGACCCGGTCGGGCACCTCCTCACGATCGGAGAAGACGTGCGACTGCTGGAGCATGGCGTTGACCAGGGTGGTCTTGCCGTGATCAACGTGTGCCACAATCGCAACATTTCGTATATCGCCGCGTACCGCCATCAAAACCTCATTCTCGTTGAATGCTTCATATCATGCCGCCGGGGGCAGGACTGTATAGACAGCCACCGATGACCCCCAGACTGGCATGGCCGAAAAATCGGACAAACAGAGACAATACTAATCGTCTTTGCTGACAGGCGCAGGCAGACCCTCACCCTGGGCGGAACCCGCCTGGACCGCACCCTGCGGCAGGGCCTCCTGGACCTGGGCCAATGCCGACTCCTCATCGGGCAGGAAGGGGGCCAGCGAGGGCAGCTCCTCCAAGGAATTCAGCCCCATCTTCTCCAGGAAGATCCCGGTGGTGACCAGAAGGGCTGCATGGGTGACCGGGTCGGCCCCCTCCTCGCGAATCAGTCCGCGAACCAGAAGGGAACGGATGACCCCATCGGAGTTGACCCCACGGATCTGCCCCACCCCGGAGCGGGTCACGGGCTGCCGGTAGGCCACGATGGCCAAGGCCTCCAGGGCGGCCTGAGAGAGTCTGGCCGTCTGCCCATCCTTGACGAAGGCGGCCACAACCGGTAGGTAGTCGGGTCGGCTGACCAACTGCCAACCCCGGGCGGTCTGCCTGAGTTCGAACCCCCGTCCCTGGTAGGAATCGGCCAGGGCCTGCAGGGCCTCCTGGGCCTGGTCGGGCTCTACGGCCAGGACCCGCGAGAAGTCCTGACTGGTCAGGGGCTGGTCCGTGGCCATCAGTATGGCCTCCATGCAGGCGGCCAGGCCACCGGGAAAATCGTCCACGTCGAAGTCGACATACTCGGGTCGGGTATCGGGGTGGGTTGAGGGAACCTGCCCCTCCTCCCCCGGTTTTTCATCCGTGCGCATCTGCCTGCTGTCCTGAATCATGCGAAGTCCCCCTCACTGATCTGCCTCAGGTCCTCGGCATCGGTGCTGCCCACCCAACGCAGGTAGAGCGGCTCATAGGGGCCCTCCTGCTTGTACTGGATCAGCTGCTGCTTGAAGTAGACCAGAACAGCCAGGAACCTGGCCACAACCTCCAGGTTCCCCCTGGCCGTGGCGATGATGGAGGCGAAGGCCACGGGCCGGCCAGGCTTGTCCAGGAGGGCCGTTCGGACCAGGTCGGCCTGCTGGTTGAGATTCACCAGGGGCACGTGGAGCTGCCCCAGGGAAACCTGGGATACGGGGGCATTGGCCAGGGCGGTAGCCGCCAGAAGGGCCAGATCCTGGGGGCTGGTTGCCCATTCCAGGTCCGGCAGGAGGCTGGCCAGGTCATCGTCCGGACGCCCCGGATGGACGTACCTGCCCGAGTTGGCCGCCAGCATGGCCCGGAAATCCTGCCCGGCCTCCTTGAAGGCCCGATACTGCAGGAGGCGTGCGAAGAGGAGGTCACGCTCCCTCAGGGCCTCCATGGAGGCCTGGTCACGCAGGGTCTCATCCTCGACCGGGAGGAGGGCTGCGCTCTTGGCCTCCACCAGGACCGAGGCCACATCGAGGAAGGAACTGGCCTGGTCCATGCTGGTCCGGAAATCCAGGGTGTTGACATAGGCCAGAAACTCGCCGGTCACCGAAGCCAGTGAGACCTCGGTCAGTTCCAGCTTCCTGTTGGCCAGGAGGCTCAGGAGCACATCGAAGGGACCCTGGTACACATCCAGGTCCACCGAGAACCCGTCGCCACGGCGGTCCAGGGCCTCCAGGGACGGTTCCGTCACGGCCCCCTTCACGCCACGATGCCGCGGGCTATCAGTTCCCTGGCGACCTCCCGGTACTCCTTGGAGGTCTTGTGTTCAGGGGAGAACATGGTGATGGGTTCGCCGGCCACCGTGGCATCGGGCAGCTTGATGGACCGGGAGATGATGGAATGGAGGACCTTCCCCTCGAAGGCCTCGTATATGCGCTGGAGGACCTCTTCCGAATGGAGGGTGCGGGTGTACATGGTGACCAGGACCCCGTATACCTTCAGGTCCGGGTTGATCCTGCTCTGGACCTTCTCGATGGACTGCATGAGCAGGGCCACACCACGCAGGGCGAAGAACTCGGCCGCCACCGGGATGACCACACCGTCCGCCGCCGTCAGGGCATTGACGGTCAGGAGGCCCAGGGAGGGCTGACAATCGATGATGATGGCATCGTACTCCCTGCGCAGGGGCCGGATGGTCGAAGCCAGGGCCTGCTCACGCCCCACCTCGCTGACCAGCTGGATCTCCGCCGCGGAAAGGTCGATGTTGGCGGGGATGATGTCCAGCCCGGGGAAGCGGGTGTGGTGGACCACATCATGCACATCCAGGGAGGAATCGAACATTGCCGTGTAGATGGTGTTGTCCACACTGTTGGCGTTGATGCCCAGCCCGACCGTGGCGGCCCCCTGGGGGTCGAAATCCACGATCAGGACCCTGCGCCCGTACAGGCTCAGCGCCCCGGCTATGTTGATGGATGAGGTGGTCTTGCCCACGCCGCCCTTCTGGTTGCACAGGGCTATGACACGGGCCGGTCCGTGTTGTTTCAAAGGCTCAGGGGCTGCGAAGGTCTCATATTCGCGCCCTAACAAATCCGTAGGCATGTCTCTAGACTACCAACATCCCGGAAACATCCCCATAGGACGGGCTTGTCGATGGGCCCGACGCGGATGTCGATGTGTCCGAACGCCCGTCGGAAAATGGATGGTCCGGCCCCTGGCACCCTCATCCGGCTCAGAGTCCACAAGAACAGATGATTGGCGCGAAACCGTGGCATTCTGGACGTAACCCCGCCCAGGGCCACGCAATCGCGGAATGGGCATCTCCATATTCGCGGGATGGGCACCGGAAAAGACACCAGTGGCAATGTTCCGGTCAAAGAATCCGAAGCGCCCGGGGACGGGCGCAGTCAATCGGCATTACCCACCGGCTACCGGAGGAGGTCAAAGCGCTCGGGGATGGGCCGTCTGGTAGGCCTCGATCAGGCCCTGGGGGCTGACATGGGTATAGATCTGCGTGGTGGTCACCGAGGAATGGCCCAGAAGCTCCTGGACGGATCTGACATCGGCCCCCCCCTCGATCAGATGTGTCGCGAAGGAATGACGGAGCGTGTGGGGGTGAAGGGGACGTTGGATTCCCGCCCGCTCACCGGCATCGCGGACAATCTGCCAGACGGACTGCCTGGTCAGACGCTTTCCGCGCTTGTTGAGGAAGACCGCACTCGGCTCACGTCCCTTGGAGGCACGGCCCTGCAGGTCGGGACGTCCGAGGTTCAGGTAGGATTCCAGGGCCCGGCAGGCGTAGGAGCCTACCGGAACCAGACGCTGTTTGTCCCCCTTGCCGGTCAGGCGGACCACATGCTCATCCAGATCCAGGTCGTCCAGGTCGGTCCCCACGGCCTCCGACACCCGGCACCCGGTGGCGTACATGAATTCAAGCAGGGCCTTGTCCCTGAGGACGACCGGATCCTTGGACCCTCCCATGGCGGCCGCGTCCAGGAGGCCGGCGACCTGGTCAACGGTGAGCACATCGGGCAGGGAGGAAACCCCCTTGGGCGCCCTGACCCCCCGAGACACGTCCTCTTGGATGGCCCCCTGTTGGAGGGCGAAGCGGTGCCACTCGTGGACCGCCGCCAGGCGACGGGACCGGCTGGCCGAGCTCTCGGAAGACAACCAGGCCAGGAAGGCCTCCACATCGTCCTTCCCCACCTGGTCCAGGCTCCTGATGCCCCGGTCGGCCAGCCAGCCCGCATACATGGTCAGGTCAGACCGGTATGCCTTGACAGTGGCCGGGGCCAGGCCGCGTTCCACACCCGTATAGGCCAGGAACTGATCCAGAAGGTCAGCCATCCCCACCGGAAGGTCGACAGGGACCGATGCCCTCCTGTTCCGCCCGCGCTCGCTGGTCATAGGCGGTATTCTAGCCTGCCTCTTCCTCCAGGCCGAAGCAGAGGGAGACCATGGCCCCGCCCAGGTCGTCGGACCTGCCCAGGGTGATGCCGCCCGACTGCACCTGGGCATCACGTTTGGCCACGCTCAGACCGAGCCCGAAGTGACGGCCGGACCTGCTGGGGTCGCCCATGTAGGACTGCTCGGTGGCCAGCTCCAGGTCCTGGCGGGTGAAGCCGGGCCCGCTGTCCTCCACGGCGAGGACCAACCGTCTTGGATGGTCCCCGATCGCCGCCCCAAGACGGATGCTGCCCCGGCGGGGTGTGTGCTCCACAGCGTTGACCAGCACGTTGCCGAGGGCCTGGACGGTAAGGGCCGGATCCAGGTCCACATCAAGGTCCGTCGGGCTTTTCACCTCCAAGCTGATGGCCTTGGCCTTCACCTGGGCCCGGACAAGATCGGTGACCTTATCCACTATTTCACCCAGCTTGCAGGGCCTCTTGTCCGGCCCCCTCCCAGTTTCATCCAGGGAGGACTGAATCAGGGAGGCGGTCAGGTCCTCCATCCTCCCCTCATCCTTGACCAATCGGGAAAGGTAGTCTGACTGGTCGGCATCCAGGTCCGTCTCCCCGAGGAGATCGGCCCAGCAGGCGATTCCGGTCAGCGGGGTCTTCAAGTCATGGGCCAGGGCCGCCGTCCGCCGTCTCCCCTCCTCCTGAAGCCTCCACTGGCTTTCCAGGGAGGAACGCAGATTGGCCCTCATGACCTCCATCGACCCCAGGACCTGATCGAACTCACGGACAGTGGAGGAACCGACGGAAAAATCCAGATTCCCGGAGCTTATCTGCTCCACGGCCCGGTCCATGGGTTCCACGCCCCGACGCAGGTACCGGCCCAGCAGAATGATGGCGACCAGAGCCACCAGGATGCCGTTCAAGGCCATCCACAGCTTCAGAACGGTCTCCGGGGAGGGAAGTCTCCTGTTCAGATCATCCCTGGCGTAGCGGGCACCGATCTGGTAGGCGATCACCAGGTAGCCCCCGTCACGGGGGACCACGACGAAGGTACCCATCGGGTTCAGGCCGTTGCTTGAGATCCGGTCCAGGATCCGGCTGCGACTGCCGGCATCCATATCGGACGAGCGTACATGGAGATCCTTGTCCAGCTCCATGTATGTGCTGCAGGAGGGGAGGTCGCCGGGCCGGAAGGCGCCGCCGTCCATCAGGGTCCGGGTGTACTCGCCGACCGATTCCTCACAGGCGTCCGCAGGAAGGATCACCCCGGTGCCGACCGCATCGATACACAGAAGGGGCAGGGCCAGACCAAGGGCCTCCGCGGCGATGAAAAGGACCAGGAACCAGCCCAGAATCGTATTCAACCCTCTCCCGCCCTGCCGTCGGGTCGAGGAAGTCCCGCTCACTGCCACAGGTACCCCACCCCCCACCTGGTCTGGATGGGTGCCTCCCCCACCGCCTGGAACTTGGCCCTGATGTTGGCGATGTGGGTGGCCACCGCGGACGGGTCTCCACGTGCGTCCAGGCCGAAGACCGCCTGGTGTATCTGTTCCTTGGAGTAGACGTGACCCCGGTTGAGGGCCAGGAACTCACAGATGGCATACTCGGTCGGCGTCAGGTCCATGACCCGCTCCCCGCAGGAGAGCTCCTTGGCCGACAGGTCGAAGCGGATCTCCCCCAGTGTCAGCAGCTCCGAGCGCCCGCGGTGCTCCCTGCGCAGGTGGGCATCGACCCGTGCGCGGAGCTCAGCCAGGTGAAAGGGCTTGGTCAGGTAGTCGTCAGCCCCCAGCCCCAGACCTCGGACCAGATCGGCCTGGTCTGTCCGGGCCGTCAGAAAGACGATGGGAACGCTGGTGGCCCTCCTGAGCCGCGTGACCAGCTCGAACCCATCCATTCCCGGCATCATGATATCCAGCAGGATCAGGTCGAAATAGTCCAGATGGGGCATGTCGACCTTCCGGGGATCCTGGATCGTGGTGACCTGATGGCCCTCCTTGCCCAGCCCGATGCGGATGGCGTCCAGGATGGACTCTTCGTCATCCACCGCAAGGATCCTGGCCATGGATGGTCCCCTTTCCCGGCTCGCAACACCTTCGGGTCCGGTCTGACCCGCTGTCCGTAAGCTGCCTGTACACCCCCATCATCCCATCACCTCCGACCTCGGCCGGGTTGGAAGGCGGCCACCCAGACCATGGCCAGCACCCAGGAAAGTAGCGCAAGTACGATACTCATCACCCATCCCAGCCCCTGTACTGTACGGTAGCCATCCATAGCTCCCTGGGCCAGACGGCCGGCATCCGCCAGGGCCGGGACACCTGCTGACAGGTGGGAGGGCAGGGCCGGCGGGAGGAACCACCAGATCCGATCGCCCAGACCGGTCTGGAGGAGATAGCCCAGAAGACTGCCCAGGACCCCCGTCAGGATACCGAACTGACGCCCCCAGGCAAGGGCTATCACCATGGTCAGGGGAATCAGTGCGGCACCACCCAGGATGAGACCCAGGAGGACCTGCAACCAAAGCCCCATACTCAGGGGGTTCTGCCCCCAGAGGGCCATGCCCAGGGCGAAGGGGCCCACCGAGACCAAGGCCACCAGGACATAGAGCATCTCCATCTGGATCATGACCCCCGCCAAGGCCAGACGGCGTGAAGGCAGGGACAGGAGGGCGGCGTAGCCACCGGCCTGGAGCTCCCGCTCGGCCACGAACCCGCAGACCAGCCCCACCACCAGGGGAATGACGCCACCCACCAGTTCCAGATAGACCGTCACCTCCGACCAGGGATCGTAGGTGACGAATGAGTAATACCCCAGGAAGATCAGGACCCCACCCAGGGCGAACCCAATCAGGACGACGGAAAGGCGGGAATGCCGCTGCCGTATGACCTCCGCCCTGATCGACCCGATCAGGGTCATGAGGGGACCCGATGAGGACGTCTGCCCTGGTTGCGGACCCCTCTTCCCTCTGGACCTGCGATCTGCGGTCTCTCCGGACCTACCGGGATGCCGCCAAGGGCTTGTGGATGGACTGCGAACACGGTCACCGCGCATCAGACCGCCTCACTGCGGGAAAACCAGCGGGAACCCGCCAGGGTCAGGACAAGGAAGCAGACCAGGGCGATCAGGAGGGAGCAGAGCGGGCGCAGACCGAAGACAGCCAGGTCACTCCCCGCCTCCACGGGCAGCCCATTGGGCAGGACTCCCAGGACCGGCGCCGTCGTGTTCATGGAGGCCGTGGGGGGCAGGAGCCACCAGATCGGGGTATCCCAGGTCGACACGCCGATGCCCACCTCCAGGAGGAAGGGCAGGGCCATGCCAAAGGTCGGGCCGACCGCGGCCGTACCCCACAGCCCCAGGGGGATCAGCCAAGCGGTCGTGGCGACATTGAGCAGGCAGGCGGCCATACCGGCTGGAAAAGGGGTGGCAACGAACCCCATCAGACCCGGCAGGAGGCAACCCTCCAGGCATATGACCAGGTTGGCCACCAGGCTCCAGGCCAGCACGATCACCGTCTTGGCCAGGAAGGAGACTCCAGGGTCCAGGGGAAGCAGGAGTACAGGACGGAGGTGTTGCCGGGAATCCCGACGCATGACCGATTCGGCGACCAGGGCCAGGAGGGCCGGTTGCAGGATCGCCCACCAGTTCCAGAGTTCGTAGGCCATCAGCGGCGATTGCGCTACCCGGTACGAGTCCGGCATAAGGAAGAAGAAGAGGGCGGCCATGAGGGCGACCAGTACCGGCAGGCCCAGGCACAGCCAGGGAAGGGAGGATTGCCGTCCCTTGAGTGCCTCCGCTCGGCAGGCGGCCTTGAACCCCCTCATCGTCCACCCG
Organism: uncultured Bifidobacterium sp.; assembly: GCF_945269915.1. Taxonomy (GTDB): domain Bacteria; phylum Actinomycetota; class Actinomycetes; order Actinomycetales; family Bifidobacteriaceae; genus Bombiscardovia; species Bombiscardovia indica. Next base: position 30,997 of record NZ_CALYOY010000008.1, read on the forward strand.
CCTGGTCGGAGGCGTCCCGGCAGACCTGCATGAAGAGCCCCTCCAGATCCGTTGAGGAATCCAGCTGGTCCTGATAGGCCAGCCGACCCTGGGCGATGATGCCGATATGGTCGGCCACCTGGGCGATCTCACTCAGGATATGGCTGGACACGATGATGGTGACGCCCTGGTCGGCCAGGGAGCGCATCAGGGCACGGAGGTCCTCGATTCCCATGGGGTCCAGACCATTGGTGGGCTCGTCCAGGATGAGGAGGTCGGGGTCCGCCAGGAGGGCCAGGGCGATGCCCAGGCGCTGCTTCATCCCCATGGAGAAGCTTCCCGACCGTTTGCGCCCGGTATCCTCCAGGCCCACGGTGTGCAGGGCACTGTCCATGCAGGACGGGTCCAGGCCCAGGAGGGTGGCCCTCACCTGCAGGTTCTCCCGTGCGGTCAGGTTGGGATAGAGCGGCGGACTCTCGATCAGGGCACCGATCCGGTAGAGGTCCTCCCTGGTCCAGGGATGCCCTTGGAAGAGGATGCTCCCCCGGCTGGGGCGCAGCATGCCGGTCAGCATCTTCAGGGTGGTCGATTTACCGGCCCCGTTCGGCCCAAGGAGACCGTATATCTGACCACGGCCCACCTGCATGTTCACCCGGTTGACTGCCTCCCTGCGGTCCCCGCCACGCCCGAACCACCTGGTCAGTCCTCTGGTTTCGACGATAAGAGTCATGGGTCCTTCCTTTCCCCTCGTTGACTGGTCAAGGATGGATCCGAGTTTTCAAGAAATCATCAAGATGGTCCCACTCGTGTCGTCCTGACTCAGGAGACCTCCCTGATCAGGCCCTGGATCCCCTCTTTTCGGAGGATCTCCCGATAGGGGCCCGCCTCCTCGGTGATGATTCCGTCGATGGCGTGCACGCCCAGCAGCTCCACCGGTGCCTTGTCGTCGGTCAGCACCCGGCCACCCGAATCCCGGACCGGGTTCAGCCGGAAACCGACCAGGTCCATCTGGTCGGCCAGGTCCTGGTCCCGGCTGACCCTGCCGGCGGCCTCGGTCAGGAGGCCGGACCCGATGAAGTCTTTCATGGACCGGTCCCTGGCCTTCCTGCCGGAACCCGCCTGCCCCCCGGATCGGGCCCCGGGACGCTTGGCGAAGAGCTCCCGGTTGGTGGTCCGGGGCACGTCGGCCGCCAGCATGGCATCGGTCCCGAAGACCCGGGCGATGGTGGCGGTCAGGGCGGCATCGATGGAACCCTGCCCGTCGTCGATCATGTTCATGTTGACCACCATGACCCCACCCGGGTTCAGGTGCTCCCTGACCAGGGTGAAGAACTCGGTGGAGCTCATCTGGAAGGGGATGGTGATGTCCTGGTAGGCATCGACCATGATCAGGTCGTAGTGCTGGCTGCTGGATGCCAGCCAGGCCCGTCCGTCGTAGGTGGAGACCGGAAGGTCGGCGGGCTGGTCGAAATAGCGGACGGCCAGATCACTGATGGACCGGTCGATCTCGACACCCTGGATGGCCATATGCGGGTAGTACCGTCTCAGCTGCCGGGCATAGGTGCCCGTCCCCATGCCCAGGATCAGGGCCGAACGGGCCTGGTCCGCCATGAGTGGGGCCGCCAGGGCCGTGTCATAGTACATGCCGGTCATGCCCGGATGCTTCAAGGTCACGGACTGGACCCCGAAGAGGACATTGGTCGACAGGACGGTCCGGTCCGAGAGGGTTCTGACCTGGAGGTAGTTGTAGATGGACTCCCCCTCGTAGGTCAGCCCATTCTCCCAGAAGGCGAACCCGGTCAGGGGCGACAGGGCGGCCGAGACCACATAGATGACCGTGGCCACGGCGCAGGCGATGCGGTGCACACGGGAGGAGAGGAAGTAGACCAGGGCGACCAGGAGGAGGACCCCCGAGAAGATCAGGAAGGTGACGAAGGTTCCCACGGCCGGGATGGTGACGAATGTGGGCAGGAAGGTGCCCAGGATGGACCCGATGGTGTTGCAGGCGCTCAGGCGACCGACCACCGAGGCGTTGTCATCCAGGGAGTCGGTGGCGTTCTTGACCAGGCCCGGGGTGATGGTTCCCAGCAGGAAGAGGGGCGGAACGAAGATGATCAGGCAGGAGACGAAGGCCGCCAGGACCAGGAAGTTCGTGGATACCGTGACGATCAGGAGACCTGAAACCAGGATGATCAGATACTTGCCGACCAGGGGGATCAGGGCGATCCACACGGCCGCGGCCAAGATGAGCAGGTAGAGTCTGTCCGGGTCGGGGTTCCGGTCGGCCCAACGTCCACCGGCCACGGCACCCAGGGCCAGGGCGATCATGATGGTCCCGATGATGATGGTCCATACGATCTGCGAAGAGGAGAAGTAGGGGGCCAGAAGGCGGGAGGCACCCAGTTCGGCGGCCATGACGGCCATGCCCGAGAAGAACTCGGTCACATAGAGGAATATCCGTGACCCCAGTATGGGGCGGGCCGCCGGAGGCTTCCCGATGTCCGCCTTGTCAGCCCGGGGGACCCCCGCACCGTCCTGCCCGACCAGGGTGTGGTCATCGGTCATGGAGGCCCCCTCGTTGATGTCGTCAATCAACCTACCGTCTCCCGGGTGAATCGTCAAATACGGAAGAACCCCGCACCGGGCGGGGTTCGGAAACCGGTTTGGCGCCCATACCCGAACGGTGATCGGTGGGGCCGATGCATGAGCTCAGGCGGCTACGGGCGCATTCACATCATCGGGCAGGGCCTTCTTGGCCTCTTCCACGATGGCGTTGAAGGTGTCGATATCGTTGACGACCAAGTCGGCCAGGGCGCGGCGGTCCAGCTCGATGCCAGCCAGACGCAGACCCTGGATGAAGCGGTTGTAAGTGATGCCCTGGGCTCGGCATCCGGCGTTGATGCGCTGGATCCACAGCTTGCGGAAATCACCCTTGCGTGCCTTGCGGTCACGGTAGTTGTAATTGAATGAGTGGAGCAGCTGCTCCTTGGCCTTGCGGTAGAGACGAGAGCGCTGACCGCGGTAGCCGGAAGCCCGCTCAAGGACGACCCTGCGCTTCTTGTGCGCGTTGACTGCCCGCTTGACTCGTGCCATAGATATTCCTCAGCTTTCTAAAAATCTAACTCGATGACCCACGGTCCGCTCAGCGGCCCAGCATCTTCTTCATGTTCTTGGCCTGGCTCGGAGCAAGCACCTCGTCCGTGGAGAGGGCGCGGCGCTTCTTGGCCGACTTGTGCTCAAGATTGTGGCGCATGCCGGTCCCTGCGTGCATGAGCTTGCCAGTACCGGTGACCCGGACTCGCTTGGACGCGGCGGAGTTACTTTTCATCTTCGGCATTGCTGCCCTCCTTGGATTTCATCTTCTTCGGGGAAGTACTGGTTGGCTTGGACGCCTTGGGGGTGGGGGCCGCATCGACCTGCTCTACGAGCTGCTCCGCCTTGGCCTCGGCCTGCTTCTTGACATCGGTCTCGTCGGACTTGGCAGCCATGCGTGCCGCCTGCCGTGCCTGACGCTCGGCCCGTGCCTGGCCGCCCCTGCGGCGCTGCTCGGATTGGGTGTGGACCTTCTTGCCCTTGGGCGCCAGGGTCATGATGATGTTGCGCCCCTCCTGCTTGGGCGCGAACTCGATGGATCCCAACTCGGCCACATCATCGGCCAGCCTGCGCAGGAGTTCGACTCCTCCGATGGGCCTTGACTGCTCGCGGCCACGCAGCATGATCGTGACCTTGACCTTGTCTCCGGCGGACAGGAAGCGGCGCACATGCCCCTCCTTGACTTCGAAGTCGTGGTCGTCGATCTTGAGCCGGAAACGAATCTCCTTGATTTCCGACGTGCTCTGATTGCGACGGGCCTCACGGGCCTTGATCTTCTCGTTGTATTTGAACTTGCCGTAATCAATGAGCTTGGCGACCGGAGGTTTGGCCTGGGCAGCCACCTCGACCAGGTCCAGGTTCGCCTCCTTGGCCAGATTGAGAGCGACCGAGGTTGCGATGATCCCCACCTGCTCGCCGTTCGGGCCGATCAGGCGTACCTGAGATGCTCGTATCTCGTCGTTGATCCTTGGTTCGTCGCTAATGATGACTCCTTTTCAATTCACACAACACCCACTGCAGGCGGGCAATCCCCCGAACAAGCCCATGCATCGAATTCACCGCAGGAACGCCGGCACCATTTCGCTGAACGGGAACCGTTGCCTTCCGTATGGCCTGGATGACCGAAACGGGCGGCCCCAAACCACATCGTGAACCCGAAGCCACAGGAGGCTTCCAGGTGGGATATCCACTTTCTTGATTTCTCAAGCCACGGAATACTATACCACAAGGTCGTGGACATGATCACACCAGCCCCTCGCCGAGTCCAGGACCACCCTGATGACGACCCGGAACGGGGACCCCGATCCGCAGGCGACCCCTGCGATTCCCGTTCCCGCTCAGTCGGCCAGGTCCAAGAGCCCCGGTTTGGTGCCGTCCTTGACGAAGTAGTCGTCATACCAGGTCAGGAAGGAATAGACGGTCCAGATCTTGCGCCGGGCGTCGTTCCTGCCGGCGTAGTTGTCGTCGATCATCTTCAGGAGGGCCTCCTGGTCGAAGAACTCGCCGACATAGTCCCGCTCGAAGACCGAGCGGACCAGGCGGTAGTACTTCTCCTGTCGCAACCAGTCCTTGATGGGGACCGGGAAGCCCAGCTTCTCCCTGTCGGACCACTCGCGCGGCATGTGCCGGTCGGCGGCCCTGCGGAAGGCGAACTTGGTGTTCTCGTCCGTGATCAGGTACTTGGTGGGGACCTTTTCGGCCACATCCATGAGTCGGGTGTCCAGGAGGGGCACACGCAACTCCAGGGAGTGGGCCATGGTCATCTTGTCGGCCTTGAGGAGGATGTCACCGGGCATCCACTGGTGCATATCCAGATACTGTTTCTTCTTGAGTTCGGACAGGTCCCGCCCCTCGAGGCGGCCATAGGTCCGGCCCACGATCTGCTTGACCGTGGGGGCCTTGCGGAACTCGGGTTTGAGGATCCGCCCGGCCTCATCCTCCTCGAAGACCTTGGCCTGACCGATGAAGTTCTCTTCGGCCGGGGCCAGGTTGGCATAGAGGTGCCAGGCCCCGTGGAAGTGCTTCCCCTTGGCCCATCGGCCGATGGCATAGCGCGCCTTGCGGGGAAGGTGCTCCAGCATCCGGGTGACCATTTTGATGATCTTGGACCGGGTGTGCACCCCGTAGTCCACGTAACCGGCGAAGAGCTCATCGGCGCCCTCACCACTCAGCACCACGCGCAGGTCGCGGCTGGCCAGCTCGGAGAGGAAGAAGAGGGGCACGCATGAGGGGTTGGAGTCGGGTTCGTCCAGGTACCACTGGATCTGCGGGAAGTACCGGAAGGCCTGGTCACCATCCAGGGACTCGGTCGTGTTGTTGAGCTTGAGGATGGATGCCAGCTCACCGGCCTGGTCCGACTCGTTGTAGGTGCCCCTGCCGAATCCGATCGAGTAGGTGTGCTCGGGTCGGGCCAGGGCGGCGACGTAGCTGGAATCCACACCAGAGGAGAGGAAGGAGCCCACCTCCACATCGGCCACCTGATGGGCCTTGACGGAGTCCTCGACGGTCCTGTCGATCGAGTCGACCAGATCGTTCAGGTCCTGGTTGCTCTCCCCGAAAGCCGGGTCATAGTACTGGTGGATGTCCATCTTCCCGTCCCGGTAGGTGAACCAGTGTCCCTCGGGCAGCCTGAAGACGCCCTTGAAGAAGGTCTCGGGCAGGGCCGGGTACTGGAAGGTCAGGTAGGGACGCAGGGCCTCCCTGTTGAGTTCCTTGTGGAAGTCGGGATGCTGCAGGAGGCTTTTGATCTCCGAACCGTACATGAAGGTCCCGTTCATGATGGTGTAGTAGAAGGGCTTGATGCCGAAGTGGTCGCGGGCCCCGAAGAGCTCCTTGCGGGCGCTGTCCCAGATGACGAAGGCGAACATGCCGCGCAGGCGGGTCAGCACGTCCTTGCCCCACTCCTCGTACCCGTGCAGGATGACCTCGGTGTCGGAGTCGGTGGTGAAGGTATGGCCCTTCCCGATCAGGACCCGGCGCAGCTGACGGTAGTTGTAGATCTCACCATTGAAGGTGATGGCCATGCTGGAGTCCTCGTTGAAGATGGGCTGGTCGCCGCCCTGGAGGTCGATGATGCTCAACCGGCGGAACCCCAGGGCCACCTGCCCGTCGACGAGGTGTCCCTCCTGATCGGGACCCCGATGGGCGATGATGTCGGTCATCCGCTTCAGGACGGCCGTCTTCTCCTCGGCAGGGGCATCAGAGACAAACCCGGCAATTCCGCACATTGGCAGCACTCCTTATAGATTCAGACCAGGAATCAACGATAGCAAAGGCATGTGTCTGAACTGTGCCCGCCCGGGTTCCTCCCGGACGGGCGGGAATTCAGGCCGTCTGTCCGCCCTCCCGGCCGTCGACCAGGGGCAGGTAGTCCCCGTAGCCCCGTGCCTCCATCTCCTCCCTGGGCACGAAGCGCAGGGCGGCCGAGTTCATGCAGTAGCGGCGTCCGCCGCGATCCGCCGGACCATCATCGAAGACATGCCCCAGGTGGATGCCGGTCTGGGCCGTCCTGACCTCGATCCTGGGCCTGCCCAGGAGTTTGAAGTCCTTCCGGTCGACCAGGAGGTCCGGATCGATGGGCTTGGAGAAGGCCGGCCACCCGCAACCCGAGTCGTACTTGTCGACCGAGGAGAAGAGGGGCTGCCCGCTGACCACGTCCACATAGATTCCTGGGCGGAACTCCGCATCGTACTTGTTGTCGAAGGGACGTTCGGTGGCTGCGTGCTGGGTGACCTCGTAGCTCTCCTGGTCCAGGGCCCAGACCCGCTCGATGTACCCTTGCCGCTTGGAGGCGTTGGCGATGGCCTCCATGGGGATGTGGCAGTATCCGTCCGGATGCTTGAGCAGATAATCCTGATGGGATTCCTCGGCCGGGTAGAAGTTGATCAGTTCCTCGACCTGGACCACAGGATGCCGCCCGGTCCGCTTCTCCAGCTCCTGGATGGCCCGGCGGAAGACCGGCTCCTCCCTCTCGCGCCTGTCGGGTTCCCAGTAGAGCCCGCTCCGGTACTGGCGGCCACGGTCATTGCCCTGACGGTTCAGGGAGAAAGGGTCGATCAGGTCCAGGAGGAGAAGGGTCAGGGTGCGCAGGGTGACCCTGACCGGGTCGTAGGTGATCCTGACGGCCTCGACCGCGTCGGTCTCACCAGTGCAGACCTCCTCGTAGGAGGGGTTCTCCACCTTGGACTGGGCGTACCCCACCCGGGTATCGGTGACCCCGTCAACCTCCTGGAAGAAGCGCTCCACACCCCAGAAGCAACCGCCGGCCAGGGTAAGGGTCTGATTCCCCGTAGCATGCGGTGCCTGGCCGACCGACCCCGTCCGGGTCCCGGTGACCATGGTCGGGGAATGCGGCCGACCGTGCATCGCCGTGAACGAATCCTTGATTCCTCTCATGATTCCTCCCATCGTCCCTGTGACTCTTGGCAGGTCAACAGGGAATGGACCGGCACTATTCCGCGCAGCCTCCGTTCAGGGCCTTCCTCTCACATTTCCGACACCTTGCCCGGCAGTACTCCACCTCGGACTACCATCGAGCGCATATCCGACCCTGCACCCGCACCGGAACACCGGTATGGGCGGCCGGGCGGCCCTGGGCAGGAAAGAAGGCGGAGACGATGGATCATCCCAAGACGGGTTCGGTGGCAGGCAAGGCCTTCAAGGCGGCCTTCCCCATGACCCTGCCCATCCTGGCCGGCTTCCTCTTCCTTGGCATCTCCTATGGGTTCCTGATGACCAGCAAGGGGTTCCCCATCATCTATCCCCTGGCCATGAGCGCCCTGATATTCGCAGGCTCCATGGAATTCGTGACCGTGGATCTCCTGCTCTCCACCTTCAACCCCCTGGGTGCCTTGGCCCTGACCCTGATGGTCAACGCCCGCCATCTCTTCTACGGACTGGCCATGCTGCCGAGGTTCAGGGGAACCGGCTGGAAGAAGCCCTACCTGATCTTCGGCATGTGTGACGAGACCTTCGCCCTGATCTCCTCCAACAAGGAACCGCCCGGGGTCGACAGGGGCTGGTTCATGTTCTTCATCACCCTCCTCAACCAGGCCTACTGGGTGGGCGGGGCCACGGCAGGGGCCGTCCTGGGCAATCTGGCGCGTTTCGACGCCCGGGGGCTTGAGTTCGTTCTGACCTCCATGTTCACGGTCCTCTTCGCCGACCAGTGGTTGAAGACCAGGACCCACTCCCCCGCGGTGATCGGCCTGGCATCCTCCCTGATCTGCCTCCTGGTCTTCGGAGCGGACCACTTCATCATCCCCTCCATGGTCCTGATCGTGGTGGTCTTTGCCATCGCCGACCGGACCCTCTGGAAGAGGCAGGGAAACCTCTACGGATCCGACAGGCCGGAGGTGGGCGCATGACCACGCTGCAGGGCACCCTCACCATCGGCATCGTGATCCTGGGCACCATGGCCACCAGGTTCCTCCCCTTCCTGATCTGGCCCGAGGGACATCGACCCCCGGCCTTCGTGACCCGCCTGGGCCAGGTCCTTCCGGCCGCGGTCATGGGAATGCTGGTGGTCTATTCCCTCCGCAAGACCTCCCTGACCGGTGGCGACCACGGCGTATACGAGGCCGTGGCCCTTCTGGTCACGGTGCTGATGCACTGCTGGAAACGGAACATGATGGCCTCCATCGCCTGCGGAACCCTGACCTATATGGCCCTGGTCCAGGGGTGGATTCCCCTGGCGGCCCAGGCACTTGGCCTAGGATGGTGAGCGAACCCGGCAGGGACGACCCGACGAAAGGCGGCACCCGGATGAAGGAACCAGTCCAGGGCATCCAGACCGACATATGCCAGATCTGGGGTGCGGGCCAGTATTACGGCCAGGAGTCCGCATTCCCCGACGCCGCCATGGTCATCGCGGCCGATGGAGGAGCCGACGAGGCGGCGGCCAAGGGGGTCGTTCCGGACCTGGTCGTGGGCGACTTCGACTCCATCGCCGCCGCTCACCGGCCGACCCCGACCGACCCTGACCAGGGCGACGACGTCAATGCAACCCCGTTGGATCCACCTTCATCTCCATCACGGCAATCATCGGCCGCCACCCGATACCGGCGCCTGCCTGCCGAGAAGGACGACACCGACATGCTGGCCGCGGTCAAACTCGGCTGGGAGGCCGGCTGCCGAATCTTCCAAATATACGGTGGCCTGGGCAAGAGGATGGACCACACCCTGGCCAACCTGAACCTGATTTCCATGGTGGCGGCCTCAGGGGGCCGTGCCTGCCTGTACGGCGACAGGATGATCGTCACGGCCATCGGCCGCGGGTCCCTCTCCTTCACCCCCTGGCATTGCGGAGACCGGGCCATGGTCTCGGTCCTCTCCGCCACGGACCGGTCGGAGGGCATCACCGAGCGGGGGCTCAAGTACCAGGTCGAGGGTATGACCATGACCAACCTGGAGGTGACCGGGGTCAGCAATGAGTTCCTTCCCGGCACCCCCGCCCGGATCGGCCTGGACCGGGGAATCATCTACATCACCTACCCGGACACGGCCCCCACCCCGGACTGGCGGACGGACATGGTCCCGGCCCCCTCCCTGGGTATCGTCGGCACCAACCCCTCCCGCTGGCTGGCCTGACCAAAACGGAAACCGAGCAGGGTTGAGGAAACGCCCGGGGAAGACGCTATCAGCGAAAGGTCATCATCATGTCCCATGCATCCACGACAAACCCTGAAGACGAGCCGCTTTTTGTCTGCTACCGGGGCTGCTCGACCTGCGCCAGGGCCCGGACCTGGCTCCAGTCCCGGGGCATCGATGTTCACGAACGTGACATCAAAGGTGACAACCCCACCTACCCAGAACTGGATGCCTGGCAGGGGCGTAGCGGACTGCCGGTCAAGCGGTTCTTCAACACGTCGGGGCAACTGTACCGGTCCATGCAGCTGGGCAGGAAGCTGCCGGAGATGAGTCGGGAGGAGGCTCTTCGCCTACTGGCCACCGATGGGATGCTGGTGAAGCGACCCATCCTGGTGGACGGGTCCACCGTCCTGGTCGGGTTCCGCCAGCCGGAGTGGGAGCGGTGGCAGGCGGATGTGAACGGGAATTCTCACAAATCGTGATCGTTTCTCTTAAGGAAGGTACAACATTTCCCAACATTTTTCATGTTCGTTTTTGCCCCGACATTTCCCGGGCTTCCGCTTGGTTAAAGTACAGGCGACCGATTAAAGTATGAGATGTTATCAGTAAGTGGACGTGTACAGTCCCGAGGCACTTGTTCTGTATGCGGCCGGTCTCCAAGGGAGAAATTAATGACAGTAAAGATTGGCATCAACGGCTTCGGTCGTATCGGTCGTCTGGCCTTCCGTCGCATCTTCGAGCTGCAGGCCCGTGGCGGCAACGCCTCCGAGATCGAGGTGGCGGCCATCAACGACCTGACGACCCCGTCGATTCTGGCCTACCTGCTCAAGTACGACAGCACCCAGGGCAACTTCCGTCATGACGACGGCACCCCGGTCGAGGTTTCCGCCACCGACACCGCCATCGTGGTGGACGGCAGGGAATACCCCGTCTACGCCGAGAAGGACGCCAACAACATCCCCTGGGTCAAGAACGACGGTGTGGACTACGTACTCGAGTGCACCGGCTTCTACACCTCCGCCGAAAAGTCCCAGGCCCACCTGAACGCCGGTGCCAAGAAGGTTCTCATCTCCGCCCCCGCCAAGGATGACACCACCCCCACCGTGGTCTTCGGCGTCAACGAAAAGATCCTCAAGGCTTCCGACAAGATCATCTCCGCCGGTTCCTGCACCACGGGCTCCATGGCCGCCATGGTCAAGATGCTGGACGACAACTTCGGCATCCGCATCGGCTACATGACCACCATCCACGCCTACACCGGCTCCCAGATGCTCCTGGACGGCCCCAAGGGCAGCAAGCCCCGTGGCACCCGTGCAGCCGCCATCAACACCATCGAGCACTCCACCGGTGCCGCCAAGGCCATCGGCAAGGTCGTTCCCTCGGTGGACGGCAAGCTGCAGGGCCACGCCCAGCGTGTGGCCGTCCCATCCGGCTCCGTGACCGAGCTGACCACGGTCCTCGACAAGAAGGTCACCATCGACCAGATCAACGAGGCCGCCAAGAAGGCCTTCGAGGGCACCGACTACTACGGCTACAACGATGAGGGCATCGTCTCCTCCGATGTCATCGGCGACACCCACGGCGGCATCTTCGATGCCACCCAGACCGATGTCAACACCCACGGTGATGACCAGCTGGTCCGCACCGTTGCCTTCTATGACAACGAGTACGGCTTCACCAGCAACATGATCCGCACCCTGCTCTACTTCGCCGAGCTGGGCGAGTGAGCACCGATCCGATTCACTGAATCGGTCACCGGGGTCGTCCCTGAAACTGAAACCAGGGGCGGCCCCTTTTCCATGCCTGAACGACCAGACGGTGCGGGCCGGTCGGGAAGCCGAGCTCAACGATGACGCGAGACGGCCTTCATGAGCATGTCGCAGAAGAGACCGACCACCATGCCGACCAGGAAGCCCAGGACCATGACGGCCAGGGGGTTGTTGGCCAGCCAGGCCGAGGCCAGGTATCCCAGCATCCACATGTATATACCCCAGAGGCATCCGGCCAGGGCCGACAGGGGGATGTACCTGCCCAGTGGGTAACGGGCGGCTCCTGCGGTCAGGTTGATGATGGTCCGCCCGGAGGGTACGAACCGGGAGGCCACGGTGAAGAACCCGCCTCCATACTCAAAGGCCCTGTGGGCCCATGAGATCACGGCCTTCCCGCCCGCGCCACGGAAGAAGACGATCCGCCGCAGGGGAACCAGTCTGCCCAGCCAGTAGGTGCAGACATCACCCAGGGTGAAGGCCAGGGTGCAGACCAGGACCACCCAGACCGGCAGGGGCGACCCCCAGGCCCTGAAGGAGGTGGCCGTGGCCAGGACCACCAGCTCGGTGGGGATGGGGATGATCAGGGCGTCGAGGAAGGCTGCCAGGAAGAGGGCCCGGAGCCCCCACCCGCCGGAGACGGCGGCAAGAAGCCAGGTGTTGATTGCCTGCAACATGGGCACCGCCCTTCCGCCCTTCCGGGATCGCCTGCTGGAACAGCCCCAAGGATATCCCGACCGGTACTCGGCCGCCTACGCGCCGGATGGTGCAGCCGCGGCCCCGGTCCCCGTGGAGGCAACACGCGAGCGCAGGGCCGAGGGCAGGACGAAGTGCATGGTCTCCTTGACGGTCTCCGCATAGGTGACCCTCCCGAACCCCCACCCGGCCAGGGCATCCAGGACACCCTGGACCAGGTCTTCCGGCACCGAGGCACCGGATGAGAGCCCCACCTTGGTGACCCCCTGGAACCAGGCGGGATCCAGGTCGCCGGCATCGTCCACCCGGTAGGCCCTGCCGGGCCCGGGATGGCCGGCACCCGCGTCACCAACCGGGAACCGTTCATCAAGGACGTCCTGGGCCACCTCGACCAGTCTGACCGAGTTGGAGGAGTTCGCGGACCCGACGATGACCACGCAGTCGGCATGCCTGGCCACCAACTTGACCGCATGCTGCCTGTTCTGGGTGGCGTAGCAGATGTCGGACCCAGGCGGCTCCTCGATCCAGGGAAAACGACGGTGCAGGGCGGCAACGATATCGGCCGTCTCGTCCAGGCTCAGCGTGGTCTGGGTCAGCATGACCAGCTTGGTATCAGGGATGAAATAGAGGTGCTCCACGTCCTCCTGGTGCTCGATCAGGTGAACATGGTCCGGAGCCTCACCCACAACCCCGATGGCCTCGTCATGACCGCGATGGCCGATGTAGATGATCTGGTACCCGTCACGGACGAAACGATGGACCTCCCGGTGGACCTTGCTGACCAGGGGGCAGCTGGCGTCGACCACCTCCATCCCCCGCCTCCTGGCCTCCTCCTGGACCGAGGGTGCGATGCCGTGGGCCGAAAAGACCACCGGCACCCCGGCCTGGGCGGCACGATCCGGGATCTGATCGAGCTCATCGACGAACACGGCTCCACGGTTCGACAGGTCCTCCACCACATGACGGTTGTGAACGATCTGGCGCCGCACATAGACCGGTGGCAGGTCGGCTTGAATCTCGGGGTTCCCGACCCCGTCACCCTGATTGTCCGGGGCCGCCTCCGCACCTTCCGGCTTCCAGGTGTCCAGGATGGTCTCCACGGTCTGTATGGCCCGGTCCACCCCGGCGCAGAACCCCCGCGGGTCGGCCAGGATGACCTCCCGGTCGTCTTTGAGGACCTGGGGCCCGGGCTGAGCCGCGACCTGCCCGACACCGGTTGTTCTGAACCCTGACACTGAAGACTCCTTACGGAAGCATGACCCACCCCGGCAGACGTCTCCCTGAATCTCCGCCCGGGTGCGACTGCCGATACATGCACATGGTAGGTGGAGCGGGTCCTCGCTGCCATGCAAGGGTCCACTCTTTCACCAAGAACGCCAAGAAGTGTGTCACCGGGTAGGATTGTGAGGGGACATTTCAAGAGCACTACGGGAGTGGAGATATGCATAACAGCGAGATGATAGGACAGACGATACCGCGTACGGGTCAGCAGTACTGCATCCATCATGGGGACTACTCGGCGGTGGTGACCGAGCTGGGTGCCACCCTGCGTGTCCTCAGATACCGGGACCATGACCTGATCGCCTCCTTCGACCCGGACGGTCTGGTCCCCTGCTCCAACGGCTGTGTGTTGGTCCCCTACCCCAACCGGATCGAGGATGGCGAATACACCTTCCAGGGCAGGACCTACTCCATGCCCATCGATGAACACGACAGGAAAACGGCCATACACGGCTTCGGATACCGCTACTACTGGAAGCTGGAACGCCTGGCCGAGTCCTCGGTGACCCTGGTCTGGCGGGTGCCCGACCTGGCCTCCTATCCCTTCGACATCCTGGTAAGCATCACCTATGCCCTTGATGAGCAGGGGCTGACCATGACGACCACGGCCACCAACATGGGCGACGAGGCCGCCCCCTGGGCTTTCGGCATCCACCCCTGGCTGGCCAACGGAGCCGGCGGGACGGGCGACGCCATCCAGGAGGACAACGGGAGGTGCTCCCTGTCCCTGCCATGCGCAACCCACATCGTCGCCAGCCCAGACCGGCTCCTCCCCCAGGGCAAGGAACCCGTCCGGGGGCGCACCGACCTCAGGGAGGGCCCCAGCCTGGAGGGCCAGGCCTTCGATGACGCCTGGACGGACGTGGAGAGGGCCGATGACGGCACCTGCACGGCTGTTTTCACCCGCCCCGACGGAATCAGGGTTCAGCTCTGGGGCGACGAGACCATCAAGGCCTGGCAGGTCTGCACCGGCACCGGATTCGAGGCCTCCTTCAGGCCGGCAGGGGTGGCCGTCGAGCCGATGACCGCCTACGCCAACGCTTTCCGGACCGGGGAGAACCTGGTGGTCCTCCAGCCGGCATCGGTTTACACCACCCAGGTCGGGTACCGGGCGGAAAGGGTCTGAACCGGAGGCAATCGCGGGTACAATCTGACAAAGGTCAAGTCGATGTGCGATAATCGGCGAGGCTTATAAGATCATCAGTAGCAAAGGAGTCCATCATGGGCATGCGCGGACGTAAGCGCAGGGATCGCCGCAAGAAGGCCGCCAACCACGGCAAGAGGCCGAACACCTGATCGTTGGCCCCGGTACCAATCGGTACCGGGGTTCTTTTTATGCAAATCCCCTCATTCCCGACTGGACTGGCGGATTTCCACACCTGGTTGACCAGGGGTATACAACAACCACGTCAGCGGGCAATCACGCCTGGCGTGCGGCATCGCCCTTCTCGACCGGGGCCTCATCCAGCTGGTCGAACATGTGGCGCAGACGATCGATCAGGCAGGCGGGTGCCGACTGGGGACGAAGGTACTGGCGGAGCTCCTCGATCAGGAGGCGCTCACGCTCGTCGCAACAGGTCTCGGGGTCGAAGCAGTCGCCCGATGGGGCCTCGGGGGTGTCACCATGGATGTGCAGACTGGCACTGGTGAAACTGACGGCTCTTCCATTGTCGTCAGAGACGTACTGACTCATCTCAATGCGTCCATCCATCGCGAATCCCTGCTTCCTGAACATTATCGAGGAACTCCATGCTCCCTGTTCAACGGCCTCTGGTCGCCGTCTCTGACTTCATACTAGGACGGGAGCCGCCCCTGCCGCCAGGTTCTGCTGAGGGCTTGCCGGACTTGGCCGGACCGGACCTGGACCTGCCCGACACGTACCCCCGCTCCCTGGCGTACCGTTCCAGCTCCTGGCGCAGCTGCGACCGGGCCCGGTTCAACCGACTCATGACCGTGCCGATCTTGATCCCCTCATCGTCGGCCACCTGCTGATAGCTCTTCCCGTCGATGGCGGCATCGATGAAGACCCGCCGCCGTTCAGGACTGAGCTTGTCCAGGGCCGCCATGATCTCCTGGGGGGCAAAGGTCTCCAGATACTCCTGCTCGGCTGATTTGAGCCCCTCGGACCCGTGCTCGGAGGCGGAGTATATATCCCAGTCGTTGTATTCACCGGTCGAATCGTTGGCCCGCTGTGGACGGCGCTTGGCCTTGTGATACTGGTTGAAGTAGGCGTTGCGTTCGATCGTCGTCATCCAGGCCTCGAAGTTGCTGCCTGGTTCGAACCTGTCGAAGGCCTTGAACCCCCGCTCGAAGGTATCCTGGACCAGATCCTGGGCATCATCGGGGTTGTTGGTCAATCTCATGGCCTGGCGGTAGAGCACATCCACAGCCGGCATGGCGAGCTCTTCGAACCGGCGCTTCCTGCTTTCGAGCTCTGTTTGATCTGCCACACTCCCATTGTGCCATCCGAGTCGCCGGCAGAGTGCTCCGACATGGACAGCCCTTGCAGAAACTACCCAACCGAGAACCCCCTCGGCTACCATGTTCACGGAAGGGGTGATTGTACATGATCAACACTGTTCTTACAGCCATGCGTGAAGCGCTTGACTCTGCACCTGAACAGGATATGTCGACCAGGCTTGACCGGTCCTGGTTGTTGGGGTTCGACACGGAGACCACGGGAACCAATCCCGGTCAGGACAACATCGTCTCGGCCAGCCTGGTTCTGCGTAATCCTCAAACGGGGTATGAGGGTGACGCCGTGGCCGAATGGATCATCAACCCAGGTAGGCACATCAGTAAGGGAGCCAGCAGGGTCAACGGCTTCACCGACGAATATCTGGCCGAAAACGGCAGCGAACCGGCGGAATCGATCGAGCAGATAACCAAGGTCATCATGGCGGCACAGGGCAGGCATATACCGCTACTTGCCTACAATGCGCCCTTTGACGTCCGCATGCTCAACGGCGACATCCGTCAATGGTGCGCCGGCAGGGTGGAACCGATGAGCGAACAGGATCTTCTTGTTGTGGATCCGCTCGTTCTGGACAGGGCCATTTCACACCGGTCCGGACGCCGTACACTGGCCTACACGACCGAGTACTACGGGGTCGTCCCCCACGGGGACTTCCATAACGCCACCGCCGACACGGTGGCCTCGGTGGACCTGATCGAACCCATGACCACGCTTTATCCGCAGGTGGGCAGAATCACCCTGGACAAGCTCATGGACTGGCAGCGTGAGGCCCACGCGACCTGGCAGAATCAGTTCAACGAATGGCTCACATCCAAGGGACGGCGTCCTTCATCCGACGCCTGGCTCTGAATCCTGCCCCCTCCCCGGGGAGGGGCTCTTTTGTCCATTCAGTCAAGGCGATGCCCCGCCAGGGTCTTTCAGCCCCCTGTCGATATAGACTGGGTTTCTGGCCGTACCGGTCGGCATCCCAGCCCTGCCGGACAGCTCGACCAGATTCCCATCAGGCAAAGGGAGAGACGGCATGGCTCTGACAATGACTTCGGCACTGAATCTACTGGGCAGGCACCACCTGCTCCGCGAGGTGATTCAGGGTGAGCACTGGTCGCTGAATGCACCAGACACGGATCGGGGGCCGACCGAATTCAAGACCCTGACCTACGACACACGTCAGGTTGGGCCGGGCAGTCTCCTCTTCTGCAAGGGAAACTTCAGACCCGAATACTTGGACGGATGCGACCAGGCAGGACTGGCGGCCTACGTGGCCCAGGTGGACCTGTCCGAACGGTGCCAGGCTCCGGGCATCATCGTCTCCGACGTACGCAAGGCCATGAGCCTCCTGGCCTCCGCCCACTACGGCCACCCCCAGAACGATCTGACCCTGATCGGCATCACCGGGACCAAGGGGAAGACCACCACCGCCTACTTCCTCCACAGCATGCTCAACAGGATCTCGGGCGGGCGGGCGGCCCTCCTCTCCTCGGTCGACAACTGCCTGGACGGTCGGCACTGCCAGGAGTCCGAACTGACGACCCCGGAATCGCTGGATCTCTTCAGGATGATGCGGCAGGCCGCGGATGCGGGCATGCGCTACATGGTCATGGAGGTCTCCTCCCAGGCCTACAAGGTGGACCGGGTCTATGGACTGACCTTCGACCTGGGCGCCTTCCTCAACATCTCCCCCGACCACATCAGCCCCATCGAACACCCCACCTTCGAGGATTACCTCTTCTGCAAGCGCCAGCTGACCTACAACTCCCGGAAGCTGGTCCTGGGCGCCGATTGCGCCCACGCCGACCTGATCCGTCAGGATGCCGCGGCCGCTGGTGTACAGGTGACCACCTTCGGTTTGGACGAGTCCGCGGCCGGGTCCAGCCCCCGACGGGATGCCGACTTTCTGGTCAGACTCCGGAACAGACAGGACGGTGCAGACCCCGACAGCGCATCAGCCACCTACCTGGTGGGGCCGGCCGCCGGTCCCATGGCCCGGATCAACCTGGCCATGGATGGGGATTTCAACGCACTGAACGCCGCCGCCGCCCTGGCCATGGTCCGGGTCCTGGGGCTGGAACCGGACAGGGAGGCCATGGAGGCCATGGAGGAGGTCAGGATAGCCGGGAGGATGGAACGGTTCGCCTCGGGCAATCGGGTGGTCTATGTGGACTACGCCCACAACGAGGCCTCGGTCGGTGCCCTCCTGGATTTCGTGGATGAGGAGTACGGGGACCGCCACCCCGCCGTCACCCTGGTCTCCGGATCCTCGGGCGACAAGGCCATCGACCGTCGTCAGGGCATCGTCCAAGCCGCCCAGAACCGGGTGGACCGGCTCATCATCACCGGGGACGATGAGGGCGAGGAGGGGGCCGACCACGTATGCCGGCAGATGCTGGGATACGTGACCAATCCGGATCTGGACGCCTCGATCATCCTGGACAGGACCCAGGCCATCACCACAGCCCTCAAGGAGGGGGCAGGGGACGGCAAGGGTCTTCAGGTCATCCTGGTCATCGGCAAGGGGGAGGAACGGTGGATCAAGGTGGGGCACGGCCATGCCCCCTACGAGGGGGACGACCACATCGTGGCTCGCCTTCTGGGCATCCGCAGCCATGATCTGGGTGCCACGGGCAAGACCACGGTCTGAATGCAGGAGCAGACTATATGATAGTAATCCGTACGAGTACTCCAGCCGAGGTCAACACAGCAGGTGGTCCACACAGATGAGAACATTTCAACCGGTCATTTTGGGCAGTGACATCAACGCCTACGGAATGGCCCGGGCCTTCCACGAGGCCTACGGATTGGTTTCGACCGCGTTCGCCCATTCCCAGCTCTCGCCCACCAAGTACAGCCGGATCATCGACGTCCACCTGGTCAGGGACTTCACCAGGTCCCGGGTCTTCGTCCAGGCCCTGACCGACTGGGCCAGGGAATACCTGCAGGAGCACCCCGGCACCACCCTCCTCCTCCTGCCCTGCGGGGACACCTATGCCAACCTCCTTGACCAGGTCGGCGCCCCCCTACACCGGTACTTCGTTTTCAACGCCATCGATGCCGACCTGAACCGCAGGCTCAGTCTGAAGTCCTCCTTCTACGACCTCTGCGATGAGTACGACCTCCCCCACCCCCTGACCAAGTGCGTGGACAGGGCGGGCGTGGAGGCCGGCGAGCACAGGAACCTCCCCTTCGACTACCCCGTGGCCATGAAACCGGCCGACAGCGATGAGTGGTTGGGCATTGATTTCCCCGGCCGCAAGAAGGCCTTCATCATCCAGGACCCGGACGAGCTGGACACCATGATCCGCCGGGCCTACCAGGCCGGGTACACCGACCGGATGGTCATCCAGGACTTCATCCCCGGGGGCGACGAGAACATGCGGGTCCTCAACGCCTACGTGGATCAGCATCACCAGGTCAGGATGATGTTCCTGGGCCACCCCCTCCTTGAGGACCCGACCCCGGAGGCCGTGGGGAACTATGCGGCCATCGTCCCCGATTACAACCAGGACATCTTCGACCGGATCAAGACCTTCCTGGAAGACATTGACTACCGCGGGGTGGCCAACTTCGATATGAAGTACGATCCGCGCGACAAGACCTTCAAGCTATTCGAGATCAATCTGCGCCAGGGACGGAGCAGCTACGTGGTGACCCTGAACGGGTTCAACCTGGCCCGGTACTTCGTCGATGACCTGGTCGAGGACACACCCTTCGACGGCCACACCGTCTTCGGTCGTGGACACAGGCTCTGGATGGAGATCCCCAGGGACCTCTTCCGCACATACACCCAGCCCTCCAAGGAGAAGGACCACGCCCTGGCCATGATCAAGCGGGGCGACTGGGGCACCACCCTGGAATACCGGAAGGACATGAACCCCCTGCGCTGGCTGATGGTACGGCACATGTTCTCCATCTACCGCAAGCGTTACGCCCGATACTACAAGAACAAGGGGGACCTGGCATGAGGAACTTCTTCGCTGTTCTGGGAGGGATGGGCACCCTGGCCACGGAGAGCTTCGTGCGCGTCCTCGACAGGGAGACGCACGCCACCTGCGACCAGGAGTTCCTGGATTACGTGGTCTTCAACCACGCCTCCATACCCGACCGAACCGACTTCATCCTTGGGCGGAGCGGGGACGACCCCTACCCATACCTGGCCGAGGACGTGGACCAGGCCACCCGGATGGGGGCCGCCTTCATGGTCATGGCCTGCAATACGGCCCACCTGGTCCTGCCTCGCCTCCAGGCCCTGACACCCGTACCCATCATGGACATGCCCCAGGAGACCATCGACTGGGCCCTGGACCACTTTCCCCCCTCGACCCATCCGCGGATGGGATACATGGGGACCGAAGGCTCTCGGCATGCGGCCATTTACCAGAATCCGGCAGACAGGTCCGGCTATGAACTGGTCGACCCCGACCAGGACCTCCAGGACAGGGTCAGCGCCCTGATCTACGAGGACGTCAAAGAGGGGCACCTGGACCGGGGGCGCTACCTGGGTGTGGTCCGGGAGTTCCTGGACAGGTACCGCTGTGACACGGTCCTCCTGGGGTGTACGGAACTGTCGGTCCTGAACGAGGTCTTCCCCATGCCGGACCTGCCCATCGTGGACTCACAGGCCGTCCTGGCCCTTTCCGCCGTGCACCGTGCCAAGGGGCTCAGGGTTCGGGAATCCTCCTCCCGTTGACCCTGGAATTCGCTCACTGAAGCTGGAATCTGACGGTTTACCCTGTGGCCTGTTCCCTGTCGAGCTTCTGGGAGATGACGGCCGTGACCCCATCCCCCCGCATGGTGATGCCATAGAGGGCGTCGGCGATGCTCATGGTCCGCTGCTGGTGGGTGACGACGATCAGCTGGGCGTGCTCGCGGAGCTGCTCGAAGGCCTTGATCAGCCTGGTCAGGTTCACATCATCCAGGGCGGCCTCCACCTCGTCCATGACGTAGAAGGGGCTGGGACGGGCCGTGAAGATGGCGAAGAGGAGGGCCAGGGCCGTCAGCGAGCGCTCCCCGCCAGAGAGGAGGGAGAGCTGCCTGACCTTCTTCCCGGCCGGACTGGCCTCGACCAGGACCCCGGTGGTCAGGAGGTCGTCCGGGTTTTCCAGACGCAGGCGACCGGTGCCTCCGGGAAAGAGGGTGGCGAACATCCGCTCGAAGGCATCGGCCGTATCATTGAAAGCATCCTTGAAGACCTGGACCATGGTCCGATCCAGGTCCTTGACCAGGTTCATCAGGTCATCCCGGGACTTGACCACGTCCTCCCGCTGCTCGTCCAGGTAACGGTTGCGGGTCTGGAGGGCTTCATACTCCTCGGTGGCCAGGGGGTTGACCTTGCCCAGGGCCGCCAGGTCCCGCTTGGCCTTCTGAAGCCGCTTGACCTGTTCGGCGCGAACATAGGGCACGGTCTTGCAGGGTCGACCATCAGCCAGGCCAGGTTCCTCGCCGTCAGCACCGGAACCGGCGCTACCGGAGCCTGGTCCGGTTTCATCGGCACCGGTTTCGGCACCATCGGTGCCGGCTCCTGATTCCGGGTCGGGCCCATATTCATCCAGGGGAACGGGATTGCCCTCGTCGTCCAGGACGGGCACCGGTTTGTCGGGCCCGTACTCACCGATGAGCTTGTCGACCTCCATGCCCAGATCGTCGTGGATCCGCTGTCTGAGCTGGCCATCCTCGGTGGCCAGGCGCTCCCTGGTCAGGTCTAGGGTGTGCTCACGGTCCTGCAGGCTGTCCACCTCGGGCTCCATCCCGTCGCGTTCCCTGCGCAGAGAGACAAGTTCCTGGTCATGGGCGCAGACCTGCTCCTGAAGGCGCTCCCGCTCCCGGGTGGCGGCCTCCATGCTCCGGGTGACCAGGATGGCCAGACGGCGGGCCTGGGAGGCTATGCCCTGAAGGGTCTTTACCTCCTGATGCCGTTGCTCGTTCTCTTTCCGCTGGCGCTCACGACGCTGCCGGGCCTGGTCGGCCTGGTCCCTGAGGAGTTCGGCCTGCCTGGTCAGTGAGGCGGCCTTCCGATCGGCCTCCTTCCAGGTCATCCGGGTCTCCATCTCCTGGGCACGAGCCTGGTCCAGGGTTCCTTCCAGCTCCCTCGACCGCCGGTCCATGTCGTCAAGGTCGATCTGGTCATGTCCGCTGACCTCGGCCTTGGCCAGGCCCGATTTCAGGTCATCCAGTTTCAAGGTGTGCATGTGGATCTGGTCCTGGGCCTGGTCCTTGCGCTCCTTCAGGGTTTGGAACCTGGAATTGATCTGGGCCACCTGGGTCCTGGCTGCTGCCAGGTCGCGGGCCGACTGCTCGGCCTTGAGCCTGGCCTCGGTCTGCCGGTTCCGGGCCTCCTCCACCAAGGCGTTGGCCTGGTCCAGGGCCTTCCGGGCCTGAATCACCCCGGGCGCCAGTGCTTCAAGCTCCTGCCCCAGCTCTTCGGCCTCGGCCAGGGCCTTATCGCGACGGGCGACCAGGGCCAGGTCGCTGGCGGCCCGTGAGGAGCCTCCCACAGCCCCCACCCGATCGAAGAGGTCGCCCTCACGGGTCACCGCCCGATCACAGCCACCGGTGCCCAGTGCATCCAGGGCGGCCTGACCGTCCTCCACGGCCGCCGTCCGGGACAGGAGAAGGCGGATGGCGGCCAGCACCTTCTCGGTTTGGGGCCGCCCCGCCTTGGGGACTGCCTTACGCGGCTTGACCAGGGAGGCCGCAGAGGTGAAGCCATCCCCTCCCTGGACTTCATCCTGGGCCGCTTCTGCTCCTACCACATCAATCGGCACCAGGAGGGCGGCCTTGCCCAGCCTGTCCTCCCGGGCCCGGTCCAGGGCCTTGAGCATGGTGCCCGGCCCATCCACGACGATCGCCCCGGCATAGTCGCGCAGGGCATGGGCAAGGGGTTCCTCCCAGCCCTCCTCCACCTGGACGAAGTCGGTGACGGACCCCAGGAAGGCCAGGTCATCCTGGCCGGTCAGCTGGTCCGAGGCATTCCGGCCTTCAATGGTGTCGGTCAGGGCATCGGCCTTGGCCTTCAGGGAGATGATCCGGGCATCAAGGAGCCGCTGCCGCTCCTCCAGGGCGTCCAGGTCCTGTCGTGCCTCGGACCTGGCTTCCCGGGCCGTCTCCATTCCCTGGGGGTTCTCCTGGTCCGTGTCCTGGGCGTCCGCCTCCAGGACTTCCAGCCTTTGCCTGGCCTGATCCGCATCCCTGGTCAGCCCCTCCTCCTGCTGGTCGAAGTCATCCTTGCGCCGCCGGGCCAGGTCCAGGGCGGATTCCTCCTTGTCCACCATCTGACGGAGGGCGCTCAGCTTGGCGTCACGCTGCCTGGCATTCTGACGCAACTCGGTCAGGGTCTGGCGGAGAACGGCCAGCTGTTTCTCCTGGTCGGCCCTGGCCTGGACGGCCTTGTCCAGTGCTATGCGGGCCTGGGAGACCCGACCCTCCTGGTCCCCGGCCTGGTCCTCGAGTTCCTTGGCACGCCCTCGCAGAATATCCGGGTCCTCCCCCGGATGGTCGACGATGCGCCCCTGGAGCGATCGGACCCGCTCATCCGCCAGGGAGGCCATGGACCGGAACCGTTCCTGGAGCTGGGTCAGGTCGTGCCAGACCTGGTTGATCCGCTCCATCTGAGGATTGGATCTGCTGGTCACCGACTCCACCTGTTCGATGCGCAGCTTGATCCGTGCCAGGTCGCGCTGGCGACCGGTCAGATCCTGCCTGACCCGCCCCATCTCCTGACGGACCGCAGCCAGTCCCTCCTGTGATTTCAGGGCGTCCTCGGCATCGATCCTGGCCTGGGCGTCGCGCAGGGAGACCTGGATCTTGTCGGCCCGGCGGGAAACCTTGGCCTGGCGTCCCAGCGGCCCCAGCTGGCGGTGAATCTCCCCGATCAGGTCATCCAGGCGGGAGAGGTTGGTTTCGGTGTTGGCCAGCTTGCGCAGGGCGCGTTCCTTGCGCTTGCGGTGTTTCAGGATTCCGGCGGCCTCTTCGATGAAGGCCCGGTGCCCGCCGGGATCGGCCCTGAGTATCTCGTCCAGGCGGCCCTGACCGACGATGACGTGCATCTGCTGACCCAGACCCGTGTCGCTCAGGAGGTCCTGGATGTCCAGGAGACGGCAGGCCGACCCGTTGATGGCATACTCGGATCCACCGTTGCGGTAGATGGTCCTGGAGATGGTCACCTCGGTGTAGTCGATGTCCAGGGCGCGGTCGGTGTTGTCGATGGTCAGGGTCACCTGTGCGCGGCCCAGGGGCGGTCTGGAGGAGGTTCCGGCGAAGATCACGTCCTCCATGGATGAACCACGCAGGCTCTTGGCCCCCTGCTCCCCCATGACCCAGGCCAGGGCGTCCACGATGTTGGACTTGCCCGACCCGTTGGGGCCCACCACGGCCGTGATGCCGGGCTCGAACCGGAGAGTCGTGGCCGAGGCGAAAGACTTGAACCCCTTGAGCGTCAGCTCCTTGAGGTACATCAGGCACGCTCCGACTTGGGCTTGGCCAGATCCGGGTCGTGGTGCTCCTTGAGAAGGGTCCGGGCATCGCCCGCCGTGACGAAGCTGCCGCAGATCAGGACCCCCCTGCCGTAGCCCAGGCCGGTTTCGTCGTCGGCATCGACCATGTCGACGGCCTCCTGGATGGCATCAGGGAGGGAGTCCCGCCTGATGACCCGGTCCGGACCGAAGACACGCCTGGCGATCTTCTCCAGGTCCTCGGCCGGCATGACCCTGTCCCGCCAGGAGTTCTCGGTGACGACGATCTGGTTCAGGATGGGCTCCAGGATGCCCAGGTAGTCCTCAACCTGTTTGTCGGCCATCATGGCCACCACCCCGACCAGTTGCTCGAAGTGGTAGTTCTCCTCTATGGCGGCCCTCAGGGACTGTGCGGCGTTCAGGTTGTGCCCGCCGTCGATGATGATGGTGGGCGAGGTACGGATCTGCTCGATGCGGCCGGGGATCCTGACCCGGCTCAGGGCCTCGTCCACCAGGTCCTGGTTGAGGGTGCCGTTGACGGGGATGACGGTCTCGGCCGCAGCCAGGGCGGCCAGGGCGTTGTGGGCCTGGTGGGACCCGAACTTGTCGATGGGCACCTCGTCGTACTCCCCGTTCGGGGTGCGCAGGGTGGCCACCTGACCACCCACGGCGGGCATCCGGGAGACCACCTCCAGCTCCTGGCCATCGCGGAGGGTCTGCGCGGCACCATGTTTCCGGGCGGCTGCCTCGATGATCGGCATGACGGCCTCTTCATGGGGCTGAGGGCCGACGATGACGGTGGAGCCCCGTTTGATGATCCCGGCCTTCTCGGTGGCTATCTGCTCGACCGTATCGCCCAGCCACTGCATGTGGTCCATGTCGATCGGGCCGATGATGGCCGCGTCCGCATCCAGTACATTGGTGGCGTCCCAGAGTCCGCCCATGCCGACCTCGACCACGGCCACGTCGACCGGGGCATCCGCGAAGGCCCAAACGGCCATGGCTGTCAGGACCTCGAAGAAGCTCATCCGGGCCCGACCCTCCTTGGCGAACCTCTCATCGACCATGGCGATGAAGTCTTCAATCTGCTGGTATACATCCACGAAGTCCTCATCCGAGAGCTCCTGGCCGTCGATGGCTATCCGCTCATTGATACGCTCCAGATGCGGCGAGGTATAGAGACCCGTCCTCAGGCCGTAGGTGCGGACGATGGCCTCGGCCATCCTGGCCGTGGAACCCTTTCCGTTGGTCCCGGTGATATGGACGACCCGGAAGCTGTGCTCGGGGTGTCCCATGAGGTCCAGAATCAGGTTCATCCGGTCCAGATCCAGATTGGTGGTATCATGCTCGGACGGACGCGACATGATGGCGCGCTCCACCTCGCGAATACCCTTCCCCTCGCTATTGGGATGTTCGAATGACATACTCAGCCCTTGCTCCTGCTCCCGTGTGGTACCGACCCTGCCTATTCTATGCGGCAGGGCGGTCCGGACAAGCCTTCATCCCTTAGGGCCGAGCGGCTGGCCCTTCCCCTGCATCCCCCCCCCCCGAGGCCGATGGCCGATTGTACCCGGCCCGCCACATGCCGATCTCCGCGTTCATCAGCGCCGGGCACTAGCATGGAGCACAGCAGCTGAGACCCCGAGCCCCTGCGCCATGGGCATGCATAGGCTCGCTGAAACGGGTCACGAACCTGACGATCCAAGGAGGCAGGGCATGGTGATGACACCGGCAGACAAGGAACAGAACGACACCGACCTGGGCAATGTCGACGTGAATGAACAGGACATGAGCGACCGGGTCAACAACCGCACACTCCGGCCCAACTCCCCCGCCTTCCAGAAATTCATGACCACCGGCTGGCAGGCCCAGGAACCCGCGGTGGAGCCTCTGGAATCCAGCAGGTTCATCGGTCGCCGCCTGAAGGAACTGGGCCGTCGCTTCCCCGGCGAACGCCTGGTCATCCCGGCGGGTGACTACAAGACCCGCAACAATGACAACGACTACGCCTTCCGCCCCGACACCACCTTCGCCTACTACACCGGCCTGGGCGAAGACTTCGAGCCCGGCTCGGTCCTGGTCCTGGACCCGGTGGACCCCCACAGCGAGGAAGCCAAGGCGGGCCGCACCCACACGCCCGAGCTCTTCGTCCACCCCAGGGCCGACCAGTCCACCCGGGACTACTACCGGTCATCCCAGTACGGGGAGTACTGGGTGGGCCCCAGGGCGGGCCTGAAGGAGCTGGCCGTCATGACCGGCATCCCCACCCGCGACATCGCCGCCTTCCCCGATGCCATCGCCAAGGATCTGGGACCCGATGAGGGGGCAGTCAGAATCCGTGCGATCCGCACCGCCGACGCACGGGTCTGCGACCAGGTGGAGGCCGCCCGCAAGGCCAGTGGAATCGGCGGTCCCGACAGGAACCGCGCCGCGGACGAGAAACTCGAAGAGTTCACCTCCGAGGCCAGGATGATCAAGGACTCCTATGAGGTGGGTGAGATGCGCAAGGCGATCTCGGCCACCAAGGACGGGTTCGACAGGATTCTGGCCCGCCTCCCCCAGGTGGTCGGACGGCCCCGTTCAGAGCGGATGCTGGAGGGTGTCTTCAATGCCAACGCCCGCGAGGAGGGCAACGATGTGGGATACGGGTCCATCATCGCCTCCGGATCTCACGCCCCCATCCTCCATTGGATGCGCAACAACGGGACCGTCAAAGAGGGTGACCTCCTCCTGATCGACGCAGGTGTCGAGGTGAACAGCCTCTATACTGCGGACATCACCAGGACCTTCCCGGTGGGTGGCACCTTCAGCCCCCTTCAGAAACGGATCTACGAGACCGTGCTCAAGGCCCAGCAGGCGGGGTTCGATGCCGCCCGGCCCGGAGCCACCTACTCCGACATCCACCATGCCGTCATGCGGGTCCTGGCCGAGGCCCTCCACGAGTGGGGGATACTCAAGGTCAGCGTCGAGGAGTCCCTCTCCCCCCAGGGCCAGCAGCACCGTCGCTGGCACGCCTGCGGGTGCGCCCACCACCTGGGGCTGGACGTGCACGACTGTGCCGAGGCCCGCTACGAGTCCTACCAGGGGGCACCCATCACCCCCGGTATGATCTTCACAATCGAGCCCGGTCTCTACTTCAAGGAGAACGACCTCCTGGTGCCGCCAGAGTTCCGAGGAATCGGTGTCCGCATCGAGGACGACATCCTGATGACCGAAGAGGGCCCCGAATGGCTCTCCGCCGCCATCCCCAAGACCGTGGAGGATGTCCAGGACTGGATGGGCAGCCAGGCGGACCGGAACGGCCGGGGCAGGAACTGACCCATGCCCACCCCCGACTTCGTCCTGGACCTGCGCCGTTCCATCGGCCATGACCTGCTCTGGCTGAACGGGGTGACCGGATTCGTGGAGGATGACCAGGGCCGCATCCTGATGGGCCGGCGTTCCGACACCGGCCAGTGGGCCCTGGTCTACGGCATCAACGAGCCCGGTGAGGATCCCGCCGACACCGTGGCCAGAGAGGTCAGGGAGGAGACCGGGGTGGACGTGGTCGTCACCGACCTGGTGGCGGTCACCTCATCCCGTGAGGTCATCACCTACGCCAACGGGGACCGGACCATGTACATGGACCATCTCTTCATCTGCAGGCCCGACCCGGACGGGAACAGGATACCCTTCGTGGGCGACGAGGAGAGCCTCTCGGTGGGCTGGTTCAGCCCGGACCATCTCCCCAGCCCACTGGCCAAGAGCACCGCGGACCGTATGGCCAGGGTCCGCACCTACCGTGAACGCCTGCGCTCCGGTGACGCCCATGCCCTCTTCATCTTCGACGGTCAGGAGAGACCCTCATAGAAGGAACCGGGAAGGCTGCAACCACCGTTTTCTCTCAGGGGTGTTCAGGCACAAATCTCAGGGTTTTTTCAGGGGAGAATCAGGGGGTTCACCGATACCATCTGCAGCTGACCAATGCTTGACTTGAAGGATGAGCCTTACGATTCGACCCCGGCAGCGTGCCTCCCGGACCGGCAACCAGACGAGTACCCCCCTCCGGAATGTCCATGCAACCGGAATGAGCATACCGACGGACCATCCTGGTCAGGCCGGCCAGCCCTATCAACCTGTCCGACCGGGCCACAGGCGACCCGGTCTTGGGGATGGAAGTGCCGCGGGAGGGGAATCGAGCGGCCCCTCCGTGGTTGCCAGCGACATTTCCCTGGTAGTCTCTCCCAGAAAGGGTGACTCCCTGACCATCCTCGACCATATCGATTTCCAGGCCTGGCCCGGCCAGGTCACGGGGATAGTCGGCCCCTCGGGAAGTGGGAAGTCCTCCCTCCTCTACTGCCTGGCGGGATTGGAGGAGGTGACCGAGGGGAGCGTATCCCTTCTGGGAAAGGAGATCACCCACATGCGGGTTGCCTCCCTGACCCGGTTCCGACGCAGGCATCTGGGATTCGTCTTCCAGTCCTACAACCTGATCACCAGCATGACCGTGGAGGAGAATCTGGCCCTCCCCTTCACCCTGCGGGGATCCTTCCTGCCAAGGAAGAAGGCCGACGACCTCCTGCGCTATTTCGGCCTGGCGGAGCAGAAGAAGCAGAGCGTGACCCTCCTCTCCGGGGGAGAGCAGCAGCGGGTGGCCCTGGCCCGGGTCCTCCTTTCGGATGCCGACATCGTCTTCGCCGACGAGCCCACCGGGGCACTGGACCGGGAATCCGGGGACAGGGTCATCACGATCCTTGCCAACCTGGCCAGACGGTCCGGAAAGACCGTGGTCCTGGTGACGCACAGTGCGGAGGTGGCCGACCACTGCGACCGCATCGTGGAGGTACGGGACGGAAGACTGGGGCGGGCTGGCGGAGAGGCGGTGGCCTGAATTGAGAAGAAGCCTATCGGAACTCAAAGCCGCCCCCCTGGTATGGGTGGGCGTCTGGCTGTCCATGATTGCGTCACAGACCATGCTCTGTTCCATATTCGCCGTCCACGCGGTCATCGACATGGACTATCACGGTCGCAATGCCGACGATATGGCTTCCAACGTCACGAGCGTTCCCATGGTATTCACCGTCGTGGCCGCGGTCCTCGTCCTACTCTGGGTCATCAGTAGCGCACTGGACCAGCGTCGGCATCAGCTGGCCCTCCTGGTCCTTCAGGGTGCCATGCCCTGGCAGCTTCTGGCCATGAACATCCTGGCCATCCTGATCCTCTTCATCCTGGCCGCCGTCGTCTCCTGCCTCCTGACACCCCTGGTCGCCCCGATCATCTGTGC
>NZ_CALYOY010000009.1 GCF_945269915.1 uncultured Bifidobacterium sp.
CGACCTTCTCCATGCCATGGAGACGCGCTACCAGCTGCGCCATAGCCCCGTGCTTCTTAAGCCTTGCTTATAGTACACCAAGGTTCAAGAGAGGGGCAAATCAGTGTGTCGCCTTGATTTTGCAAGGGTTGGCAGGGTTGTGCATGTGAAGCGGGTGGGCCTGGGCTCAATGAGACCTCTGCCGGTCTTCCTGCGATAGCATGAAAGACAGTGCACACGCCCTGACTGGTTGATGTCTGGTGTACGGGATACTTGGGCATGACACGTTGATGAGGTGTGAGGAAAGGCAGGGTCGATGGTCATGGAAGACGAAACTCAGACCAGAGGCAGGGAATCCGAACAGGTGATTGTGAACTGCCTGCCACTCTCCCAGGAGGAGCGCAACCGGTTCGTTGAGGCGGCTGACGGCATGCGGCAGGAGTTCATCGTGGATCCGGCCATGCGCAACCAGATGCAGTGGCCTATGGGCGTGCCTGAGATGAACAGGTCCGAGGCGACGATCATCTTCGGCAACCCGCCCGCCGACCAGGTGGCCCAGTGCAGGAACCTGGCCTGGTTGCAGACCTCAAGTGCGGGAGTGGACGCTTATCTCAAACCCGGCATCCTGCCTGAAGGGGCCGCTCTGACCAGCGCCTCGGGCGTGTATGGACAGTCTGTGTCCGAGGAGATGTTCGCTATGATGTGGGCCCTTCTGAAGGACCTGCCCGCTTACCGGGACAATCAGGACAAGGGGCTATGGCAGCCCCGCGGGGCCGTGTACTCACCCAGGGGAGCCAAGACCCTTGTTCTGGGAACCGGGGACCTGGGAGCCAGCTTCGCCCGCCTGGTCAAGGCCGTGGGCGGTGCGACATACGGTATCCGCCGTCATCCCGAGAAGCCGGTCGAGGGGTTCGACCACCTGGCCGGATTCGACCGGATAGACCAGCTCCTGCCCGACATGGACATCGTGGCCATGGCCCTCCCATCGACACCGGCCACCCACCACATCATCAACAAGGACCGTCTGGCCCTGATGAAGCCGACAGCGGTCCTGATCAATGCCGGCAGGGGGGATGCCGTGGATTGCCAGGCCCTGGCCGAGGGCCTGGAGGCGGGACGGATCCTGGGTGCCGGACTCGATGTGACCGAACCCGAACCCCTGCCGGCGGGCCATCCCCTCTGGTCCCAGCCGCGGTGTCTGATTACCCCGCATGTGGCCGGCGGGGCCCATCTGGCTTCGAATGTCGATAAGATCATTGAGATCTGCCTGGATAACCTGCGTCGCTTCCGGGCCGGTCAACCACTTCGCAACCAAATGAGGTGAACGTGCGCTCAACCCCGGGAACAGACCGATCCATGCATCGAAAGCACCACCCGGCGGTTTGGGTGGCAGCCATTGTGGTCCTCGCCTTGATCGGAGCCGGTCTGCTATGGGGTCTGCCCGCCCTCCGTACTCGGGCTCGGGGCCGGTTAAGCAACCAGTCGACGGAACAATCCAGCCAGGCCGGGGCGTCCGAACAGGAGGGGAAGGACGTTCCGGGCTTTTCTCCCAAGCAGACCGCCGCCTACCCCAAGTTGAAGTCCGGCATTGATTACGATCATGACGGGGTGGATGACTACACCGACCTGGTCCAAGGTGCCCACGAGGGTGCCGAACGGCATCGCAGGTATGACACCGGCTATTACCAGGGCGGATATCCCCCTGATGATCGGGGAGCCTGCACCGACGAGATCTGGCGTGACTTCAGCCATGCGGGTTATGACCTCAAGGCCATGGTGGACGCGGATACCGCCGCGAATCCGTCCGCCTATGCGGGTGCCATATCCAGGCCGGATCCCAACATCGACTTCAGAAGGACCAACGTGCTCGGGGTCTTCCTGGGAAGGTACGCCCAGTCTCTGACCACCGACACAGCCGCCCATGACCAGTGGCAGCAAGGCGACATCGTCATTTTCGACACCTCATGGCATATCGGCATGGTCTCCGACAGGCGTGATGGGCGGGGCGTGCCTCTCCTCCTGCACAACATGGGCCAGAAAGATCGCGAGAATGACTACCTGGGGTCCGCCTCGCACCGTCCCATCACCGGACACTACAGATTTGACGCCTCCAGGATCCCGCAATCCGTTCTGAAACCGTGGAGGCAATAGAAAACCCCCGGAAGGGAATTCGGTCCTGCGGCCGCCGGTACATCCCCGGGAAGACCCTCCCGGAACCCCTGATGGGGGTGGTTGCGACTATTCTGCAAGAATTGGGATCGGTACCGATGAACGGCTTTGTTGGTATCGGGTTCTGCGGATAAGCGTGGCAACAGTTGCCCGGTCTTGAGCGAGAGGCGGTGACGGCGATGATGAGGGTATTCAGCACCATGAACGGTCAGATCGAGCAGATCAAACAGGGGGAAAAGGGATCCTGGATATGCCTTTCCGCCCCCACCGACGTGGAACTGGCCAACGTGGCCCAAAGTACCGGCATCGACCTGGCCGATCTGCGCGCCCCCCTGGATGACGAGGAGCGCTCGCGTGTGGACGTCGAGGATGACTACACGATGATCATCGTCGACATTCCCCGGGCCGAGGAGCGTGACGGGCGCGACTACTACGAGACCATCCCTCTCTCCATCATCGTCACCGAGAACCTGATCGTAACGGTCTGCATGCAGGATACCGTCCTACTCCATCCTTTTATGGAGGGCACCATCCGGGGGTTCAACACCTTCATGAAGTCGCGGTTCATCCTGCAGATCCTGTATAGGAACGCCACCATGTACCTGCGCTACCTGCGCATCATCGACAGGGAATCCGACAAGCTGGAACTCAAGCTCCGCCATTCCATGCAGAACCGGGAGATCCTGATGCTCCTGGAACTGAACAAGACCCTGGTCTACTTCGCCACGAGCCTCAAATCGAACGAAATCGTCCTGGAGAAGCTGACCAGCCTGGAGCGGATCAAGCAGTACCCGGATGATGAAGACCTCCTGGGTGATGTCATCACGGAGAACAAGCAGGCCATCGAGATGGCCAACATTTACTCGAGCGTGCTTTCGGGCATGACCGACGCCTTCGCCTCGATTGTGTCCAACAACGTGAACAATGTCATGAGGATCTTCACGATCATCTCCATCAGCATGTCGGTGCCCACCCTGATCTTCTCCATGTACGGCATGAACTTCAATGACGGCATGTTCGGCATGCCCTTCACGGACAAGCCCTGGGGGTTCGCGGTGGTGGTGATCGCCTCCATGCTGATCACCGGCCTCGTTACCTGGTTCCTCACCCGGTCCAAGATGTTCAAGTAGGAGGACCCATGAAAGCGCGCAAGCTGGTGGCATCCCTGACCGCCCTGATGCTGTCCCTGCCCCTGGCCGGGTGCGGGCAGTCCGCGGCCCAGTACGACGTCAGCTCGATCGGCCCCAAGATTCACGTGGGCATCTCCTTTGACCAGCCCGGACTGGGCTTCGTGCAATCGAGGAATTACCAGGGGTTCGAAGTGGATGTGGCCAAGTATGTGGTCCATGAACTGGGGTATTCCCACAGCCAGATCGTATGGCAGCAGGTCCAGCCCGGTGACCGCGAGCGCATGATCACCGAGGGCAAGGTCGACATGGTCCTTGCCGGCTATTCCATCACCCGGGCCAGGCAGGAGCTGGTGGATTTTGCGGGGCCTTACTTCCTTGCCGGGCAGGATCTCCTGGTCCGTCGCGGCCAGGAGGAGATCAGCGGTATCAACACACTGGATTCGAAGCGGGTCTGTGTGGCCAGGGGTTCCTCCTCGTCCGAGGTGGTCAGACGGCGGGCGCCCCGGGCCCTGGTGCAGGAGCGTGACCAGTTCACCGAGTGTGTCACCGCCCTCCTGAGCGGGGATGCCGATGCGGCCAGTGGTGATGACTTTGCCCTGGCGGGTCTGGCCAAGGTGCGCGGGGGCGAACAGCTGCGCCTGGTTGGTGCCCCCTTCACCCAGGAGCATTACGGCATTGCCGTTTCCAAGGACGACCCGGAGCTGGTCGCCACGATCAATGCGGCACTGAGGCGGATGTTCAAGGATGGATCCTGGGAACGGGCCCTGCTGCATGCCTCCCGGTCCATAGGGTTCAAGACCGAGCCAGCTGCCCGTCAGCCTGTGCGTCTGGACGGGGCCCCCTCGCAGGAATAGCCGGAGTCGGACGGCCCGTCTGATCCGGCAGGGGTGCCGGGTCGGTCCTGGCATGGGGCAGGGCAGGCTGTCCTCATCCGACCGCCTGATTCGCCAAGTGGACCTCGGGTGGCCCGTGTCCATGTGAATGGCGATAATTCAGCTTATGAACGCGAATGAGAACAGGGGCCAGAATCGGTCCCAGGAACCAGATCAGCCCAGGTACCGCTACGATGCGCAGATGGCCCAGACCATAGAGGAGCACTGGCAGAAGGAATGGGACCAGGAGGGCGCCTTCTGGGCGGCGAACGTTGCGGGTGACCTGAAGGATTCCAAGGGCAGGAACGCCGAGGGTCGCAGCCCGTACTTCGTCATCGACATGTTCCCCTACCCCTCGGGCAAGGGCCTCCACGTGGGCCACCCCCTGGGATACATCGCCACCGATGTGGTCAGCCGCTACCACAGGATGAAGGGGGAGAACGTCCTCCACGCCATGGGGTACGATGCCTTCGGGCTGCCGGCTGAGCAGTACGCCGTCCAGACGGGGCAGCATCCCAGGGTGACCACCGAGCAGAACATCGCCAACATGCGTTGGCAGCTCCACCGGCTGGGATTGAGCTTCGATGACCGTCGTTCCTTCGCCACGATCGACAGCGATTACGTACGGTGGACCCAGTGGATCTTCTCGCGCATCTATGAGTCCTGGTACGACACCGAATACCGGCGCAGGGATGGGGGTGTCGGTTCCGCCCGCCCCATCAGCGAGCTGGAGGAATCCTTCAGGTCGGGTTCCCGGGCGATTCCGGGCTATCCCGACCGGACCTGGGATGATCTGGACCAGGCCGAGCGTTCGGATGTCCTCAACGATTACCGACTGGCATACATCTCCAAGTCGCCTGTCAACTGGTGCCCCGGTCTGGGCACGGTCCTGGCCAACGAGGAGGTGACCGCCGAGGGGCGCTCCGAGCGTGGCAACTACCCGGTCTACCAGCGTGAGCTCAAGCAGTGGTCCATGAGGATCACCGCCTACGGCCACCGCCTGGTCGAGGATCTGGACATCCTGGACTGGCCGGAGAAGGTCAAGCTCATGCAGCGCAACTGGATCGGGGAGTCGCATGGTGCCTCGGTCCTCTTCAAGGTGCCCGCCAAGGATGGCGAGAGGACCATGGAGGTCTACACCACCAGGCCAGACACCCTATTCGGGGCCACCTTCGCCGTGGTTTCGCCCGAACATGATCTTCTCAGGCATGTACCCGATCAGTGGCCGGAGGGGGTTCCCGAGGACTGGAAGGGCGGCTATCCCGATCCGTCGGCAGCCGTCAGGGCCTACCGTCTGGCCGCCGAGGCCAAGACGGCCAGGGACAGGGTGGACGAGGCCGGCGAGAAGACCGGGCTCTTCACCGGGCTCTATGCCGTCAATCCCATCACCGGGGCCAGGCTTCCGGTCTTCACGGCCGACTACGTCCTGATGGACTACGGGACGGGTGCCATCATGGCCGTCCCCGGTGGGGATCAGCGTGACTACGATTTCGCCACCAAGTACGGACTGCCGGTCATCTATACGGTCAAGCCACTGCCGGATTCAGGTCAGGACCTGGCTGATTTCGAAGGGAAGGCCCCCTTCGTCTCGCATGACGGCATCGTCATCAACTCGTCCATCGAGGCCACCGAGGAGGCTGGTGACGCCCTCAGTCTGGACGGTCTGCGCGTGGACCAGGCCATGGAACGGGTGACCTCCTGGCTGGAATCGGCGGGAGTGGGCAGGGGAACGGTCTCCTACCGGCTGCGCGACTGGCTCTTCTCACGTCAGCGCTACTGGGGTGAGCCCTTTCCGATCGTCTATGACGACCAGGGTCTGCCCCACCTGATTCCCGACGACCAGCTGCCGGTGGCCCTTCCCGATGTGCCGGACTATTCGCCCAAGACCTTCGACCCGGAGGATTCCGAGTCCAATCCGGAGGCTCCGCTCAGCCGCAACCAGGACTGGGTGGATGTGACCCTGGACCTGGGCGATGGCCCCAAGGTCTACCATCGTGACACCAACACCATGCCCAACTGGGCCGGGTCCTGCTGGTACTACATGCGGTACATCGATCCTCACGACACCAAGCACATGGTGGAACCCCGGGAGTTCGACTACTGGCTGGGTCCCAACCATAACGCAACGGCCGGTGAGTCCGGTGGTGTAGACCTCTACGTGGGCGGGGTCGAGCACGCCGTCCTCCACCTGCTCTACGCCCGGTTCTGGCACAAGGTGCTCTACGACCTGGGATTCGTCTCCTCCAAGGAGCCCTTCCACAGGCTCTTCAACCAGGGCATGATCCAGGCCTACGCCTACACCGACAAGCGCGGGCAGTACGTACCCGCCGCCGAGGTTGAGGAGAGCGAGGAGGGCGGCAAGACCATCTACACCTGGCAGGGGGAGCGGGTCAACCGTGAGTTCGGCAAGATGGGCAAGAGCCTGAAGAACATCATCACCCCGGATGACATGTACCGCACCTACGGGGCCGACACCTTCCGGCTCTATGAGATGAGCATGGGCCCCCTGGACGAGTCCCGTCCCTGGAACACCCGCAACGTGGTGGGCGGTATGAGGTTCCTGCAGAGGCTCTGGCGCAACGTCGTCGACGAGTCCACCGGTCAGGTGGTGGTCGATGAGGGTGAGTTGGACGAGAAGACCCTGAAGCTGCTCAACCAGACCATCCATGACGTGACCGCCGAGATGGAGGGGATGCGGCCCAACACGGCCATCTCCAAGCTGATTGTGCTCAACAACCGCCTGACTTCGCTGAAGGTTACCCCGCGTGCAGCCGTCGAGCCCCTGATCCTCATGCTGTCGCCCATAGCACCCCACATCTGCGAGGAGCTCTGGAACAAGCTCGGCCACCAGGAGTCCATGGCCCACGCCGACTGGCCCACCTGGGATGAGCGGTACCTTGGGCAGGATACGGTCACGGCTGTCGTCCAGGTCAAAGGGAAGGTCCGCGGCAAGCTGGAGGTCGGTCCTGACATCTCCGCCGAGGAGCTGCAGGCCAAGGCCCTGGCCCTGCCCGCCATCCAGGAGCGACTGGGCGGCAAGGAGCCACGCAAGGTCATCGTCAAGGCGCCGAAGATCGTCTCCATTGTTCCGGCCTGATCGACTGCGCGCCCGCCACCGGTGCATACGGTTCGATGCATGATGGATCGGGGTGCCTGCACTGATGGACATCGGTCGCCTCTGCCGTGACGTATTCCACCTTTGACCACATTCCCCTTCCCGATACCGGGGAGGGGTTTTTCATGCCAGTCTGAGCCAATGAGTGCAGATTCCCCATATGGCGGCCACGAGGATGAAAGCTGGACCGCCTTCCTGGACCCTCCAGCCCCTCGTGCCGAACCAGGGGAGGGGGAAGCGGGCGCCGTTCCGGCACCGTGTTCGCCTCCGCCTCCCGGACCGCCCCTTATCGGTCGGGCCATGACCGCCCTTCCGGAGGTGGGGGCGACAGGCGTCGTCAGGGATAAGCCCCGCCTGATCTTCAAACCCGCCCATGCCCTGGCTGCCATCCTGGTTCTGATGGTTGCCCTGGCGGCGAGTCTGACCCTCTTCATTCAACAGTCAGCCTCCCTGGCTGGGTCGTTCGGGGAATCGGGCAAGGCTGCCGGTACTGCGGCGGATGGCAGGGCGGCAGACAGGAAGAGGGAGAAGAACGGGAAGAAGGAGCAGTCCCCATCGGGGGGTAAATCAAGCACGTCCGGCTCTGGGAAGGTGTCCGGTGACGGTAAGGATGCCGGGCCTGGTCAACCTGCGTCCGGTTCCGCGACCGCACC
Organism: uncultured Bifidobacterium sp.; assembly: GCF_945269915.1. GTDB lineage: Bacteria > Actinomycetota > Actinomycetes > Actinomycetales > Bifidobacteriaceae > Bombiscardovia > Bombiscardovia indica. The sequence continues at coordinate 7,919 of NZ_CALYOY010000009.1, forward strand.
TGACTCGTCCGGGTTTCCACCGCCGCAGGTCCGGAATCCGGCATCCGGTGCGGGAGATTCGGGGGCAGGAGGTGGTCCTGTTACGGGCCAGGTGGATATCAATACGGCCACCGTCGAACAGTTGCAGGGGGTCAGGGGGGTAGGACCGGTCATGGCCCGGCGCATTGTCGAGCATCGTGGCCGTATCGGCAGGTTCTCATCAGTGGATCAATTGCTGGATGTCTCGGGGATAGGGCCCAAGACCCTCGAAAAGCTGCGGGCCTTCCTGGAGGTCCGGTGAGGTGGGAGCCGGGCCTGGGTACAAGGGTCGAATCCTCCTATAAGGGCCGCGAACTCACCTATCTGGGGCGAGAGCAGGGAAGCCGGGATTGGAGGTTTCTTCCCGTGGCCTGTACGGCATGGGCAACGGTCCTGGCTGTGCAACACCTCTTTGGACGACATCATCCTGGTCTGGTCAGGCAAGGTTCCGGAAGCCCCCGGGCGTCTGATGATGGTCAGATTGGTTCGTTGGGTGCCTATTGGTGGTGTTTGGCCGCTTTGGTAGTGGTGATTGTCCTCGGTTCAGGGGTTCTTATGGTCCTGCGCTACCTCGGCAGAGGAAAACCGAGGAAAGGAGACACTCGGGATTCCCCTTCTTCAGCGGCCGGGGGAAGGAAACCGCTCCGGCGTCTGTGTAGACAGGTCGGGGTCTGTCTGCCTGGTCTGGCGGTTGTGGGGACCACCATCATGATCATGTCCCTGATCACCTTGGTCGCCCAGGTGGCCGAACGGTCTGGACCTGCATACCGTCAGGCCATGAGAGGAAAGATCCGGGTCGAGGTTCAAGGCCGCCTGGTGTCACCGATGGCGGCTTCGGAACGGCTGGGTTGGGATTGCCATGCAACCCTGCATATGGACTTCATGCTGGCCGGTGGGGTTGGGATGCCCACTGGGGAGGAGGTCATCCTGTATGCCAGGGGAGGAGCCTGTCGGATGGGCCAGGCTGGGCGCTACCTGGTCAAGGGTCTCCTGACGGCATCGGCCTTCGGACGTAATCCCCTATGGGTCGAGGCCGAGGATGGTCCGATGCGGGAATTGGACCGGCCTGGACGTCTGTACGCAATGGTCACACGGATGCAGGAGGCCTTTCTGGTGCAGACACGGCAGTTGAGCGACCAGGGCAGTGTGCTGGTGCCGGGTCTGACCATGGGGATGCTGGGCAATGAGGGAATGGTTGCCGACGATTGGTCCGGTGCAAGGCCTGAACAGGTGGTGGAGCCTGTCTATGCGGCCCGTCTCAAAGAGAACTTCAAGCGGTCCGGTATCATCCACCTGATGGCTGTTTCCGGTGGCCACTTCATGATTCTGGCCGCTGTACTGACGCGCCTGCTCAGAGCCCTGCGCTCGCCTCCCCTCCTCACAGGCGTGGCCTTGGCGGGGACCTGTCTGGGCTTGGGGCTGATTATGGCCCCCTCTGATTCGGTGCTCCGAGCCCAGGCCATGGGGTTGTCGGCCGCCATGGCAATGACGGCCGGTCGTCGGTCCCAATCCATAAATGCCCTCTCCTGGTGCGTGCTCCTGATTCTGATGGCCAAGCCTTCCATGGCCTCCAGTTTCGGATTCGCACTCTCGGCAGCAGCGGTGTTGGGTATCAGTTTGCTTGGGGAGGGACTCTCAGACCGGCTGGGGTATCATATGCCGACCATCCTTGCCCAACCATTGGCCATGACCCTGGCCGCCCAGGCTGGGACCCTCCCCGTTCAGCTTCTCATGTCGCCGCAGATATCGCTCTTCTCCCCGATTTCCAATCTGGTCGTCGCCCCCGTGGTGGATGTTGCCACCCTGGCCGGTCTGGCCGGACTGATGGTCTCATGGGTTTGGCCTGGTCCGGGTCATTGCCTGGCCTGGGTGTCTTCTCTGGGAACCGGGGTGATGGAGGTTGGAGCGACCTGGCTGGGTGGATCGGATATGGGGGTGCTGGCCTGGCCGCCGGGAGGCCTGGGCCTGTTGGCCCTGGTCCTGACTGAGTTCGGCATCCTTCTCTTTCTGCGCCTGATTCGGTTGCTGGGATTGGCTGTGCTGGATCCGGAATCCGGAGGTGCGGATGGAATCGGTCTGCCTTTCAGACCTTCGATCTGGTTCAGGGTGAGCAGGTGGTTCCGTCAGACACAGGAGATGGCATCGTCGGCACGGTTCGCCTCCCGGAGGAATCCGGATAAGGAGAGACGGAGACACCTGTCAATGTCCAGCGATACGGGGAAATTTGAACCATGACGAAAGCTCAACAAGGAAATGCGCCTGTCATGATGGTGGTCGGCGGAGATCTCTTCCTCAACGGGCAACGTGTCAAGGAACTCTGTGCCCGGGCCTGCAAGGCCAACCCCGACTGTGAGTTCCTGGAACTCAATGGAGCCACCTGCGACTCCTACACCTTCGAGGAGGCGGTCAGTCCCTCCCTGCTCAGTGACCGATCGGTGATTCGCATGGAGGATATGCAGCTTGCCGATGAGGCCCTGGGAGATGCTCTGATCGCCTACTGCAAGGAGGCCGTCAAGAATCCGCAGGGCAGCAGCATCGTCATCTGCCGACATGATGGGAGCAACCGGGCCAGGCGTCTTCTGGACCAGTTGGCCAGGGCAGGGGCCGTCAAGGAACAGGTGCCGGATTTGAAGAAGTTCGAAGCCAGGGTCAACTTCGTCTATTCCCAGTTCGAACAGCGTGGACGGCGGGTGGAACCGCGAGCCGCCCAGCGGTTGGTGGACGTCCTGGGAGAACGGACCCCCGAGCTGGCTTCCATGTGTTCCCAGCTCTGCAATGACTTCGACCAGAATCCTCTCACTCTGGACATCGTCAATTCCTACCTGACCGACAATCCCGCAGTCAGCGGGTTCGTCGTGGCGGACCTTGCCCTGAGTGGACACGGTGCTCGGGCCGTCGTGGCGCTCAGGTCGTCGATAGGGCAGGGCAATGACCCCATCTCCCTGATCGGTGTCCTGGCCTTGAAGCTGCGGGTCCTTGGCAAGCAGGCGGCAATCCAGGCGGGCGCAATCACCACCGCAGAGGCCAAGTCCGCATACTGGCAGTTGCGTGATGCCCGCAGGCAGCTGCGTGGTTGGAGCTCGCAGGGCCTGGCGGATTGCATCGAAGCACTCGCCGCCGCTGATGAGGAGTGCAAGACCAATGGCGGAGATCCCGAATACGCGCTGGAACGGGCCGTTGAACTCATCGCCTCCAGGGGGAGGGCCAGGGTATGAGCCTGAAGCTGGTGGGTGATGATACTGGCGAATTGCGCCTTGCCGTTCCCCGGAGTTCAGATATGCAGGATCTGGGTGGTCTGGTGGCCTCCCATCTTCACGGAGGCGATGTGGTCCTGCTCTCAGGACCCTTGGGGGCGGGGAAAACCACCCTGGCCCAAGGGCTGGGCAAGGGCCTGAAGGTGGATGGGCCGGTGGTTTCGCCCACTTTTACGATTGCCCGTGAACTCCATGGCAGTCTGGCTGATGGAAGAGCGGTCGATCTGGTTCATGTGGATGCCTACCGCCTGGGCGGGGAAGGATACGAACCCGGTGAAGACAGTGTGGGTCGGCTCCTTGATGAACTGGAATCCCTTGGGCTGGATGAGGAACTGGAGGAACCCGGACAGGAGACGGTCGTCCTGATGGAATGGGGTGAACAGATGGCATCCGCCTTGGCCGATCAACGTCTGGAAATCATCATCGACAGACCCCTGGAGGGGGAAATGGACCCTGATCTGCCACCGACCAGCCGGGGACAGCGTTTGGTTACCCTGCGTGGGGTAGGCTCGTCCTGGGTATCAAGATTGAACTCCCTGCGGAAGGTGGTCCAGGCATGAGTGGCCAGGAAGGTCATGGTTCCAAGAGCAAGGTGGACGAATCGGTCCTGGTGGTCGACACCTCCTTCGGGTCGACCGTCGGCATGCTGGGCCACGAGCCACGGGTCGAGACGGACTCCAAGTCCCATGTGGAGCATCTTCAGGTCAACATAGCGACCGTGGTCGCCGATGCAGGTCTGGCTCCCGCGGACCTGGACACGATTGTGGTCGGACTGGGCCCTGCCCCCTTCACCGGTCTCAGGGCAGGTATAGTCACGGCTAAGGCCCTGGCGTATGCCACAGGGGCGAAATTGTTGGGCCAGGACATTCTGATGCCCCAGGCCCGGTTCGCATACCGGCAGGCCCTGAACCAGCGTGGGACCACCTCCCATACGGATCAGCCGGATCAGGCGGGAATGAAGACACGGATTCTGTCCCTGGCCGTGAATGATGCACGACGTCACCAGTTGTATTTCCGGCTGTATGACGACTTCGGCCAGGCTGACCATGGCGGTCGCCCGCTTACCCCCATGGATATCGATTATCCGGACGCGATAGCCAATCGGCTCGCGGGGATTGTCGACGAGTACACGGCATCGGATCAACCGGTCCAGGTCGTCATCAGCGGGCACGGGGCGAGGCGGTACGAGGACAACTGGCGGGCATTACTGCCCGAGGCCCTCGTCTCAGGTGAGTCCTTCCTGGACAGCGGTGCTGCAGGTTTGGCCCTGATGGTGGAGTCGGCCAGGAGCCGGGAGCCGGACGGACCGGAAGGGGAGACGGTCGAACCGCTCTACCTGCGCAGGCCCGACGTGTCCGTGCCCAACCCGCTCAAGCACGTGGTGAAGTCCTGATGATCCGACAGGTGGAAGAGCGGGATTTGCCGGTCCTGGCCCGGATGGAAGAGGAGATCTTCCAGGGGTCCTCATGGAGCCTTGAGGTGCTTCAGGCTGAATTGCATGCCCCCGCCAGGACCTATCTGGCCTGTGAGGAGGAGGGGGGCATCCTCGCCTACGGGGGTTTCTGGTTCAATGGGGAAGAAGCGGAATTAATGACCATCGGTGTTGCCCCCTCGGCCCGTCATCGTGGTCTGGGCCGGTCCCTGCTCACGGAACTGTTCGACCAGGCCAGGGAACAGGGCGCGGGACAGATGTTTCTCGAGGTTCGTGTGGACAATGATCCGGCCCTGGGACTCTATCGGAACATGGGGTTCCGGCAGATGGGACTGAGGCGACGGTACTACCAGCCGGAGGGGATTGACGCCTTTACCATGGTCAAGGATCTGCCAAGGAGCCTTGGCCCGGTAGGTGGCGACAGGAATGGCCTGGGTAAGGAAAGTGTGACGGACAATGAGTGAGCCTGTGGTGCTGGGCATCGAATCTACCTGCGACGAGACCGCTGCGGCCCTGATCCAGGGGGATCGGTTGCTTTCCAATGTGGTGGCTTCGTCCATGGATCAGCATGCTCGTTACGGCGGTGTCATTCCCGAGATAGCCTCGCGTGCCCATGCCGAATCCTTCGTGCCGGTGGTCTCCCGGGCCTTCCTGGAGGCCGACATGGATCTGACCCAGGTGGATGCCATAGCGGTTTCCGCCGGACCAGGGTTGGCGGGATGTCTGGCCGTGGGCGTTTCCGGTGCCAAGGCCCTGGCCTGGGCCGCAAATAAGCCCCTGTACGGCATCAATCACGTGATCGGGCATATAGCCGTCACCCAGCTCCAGTTCGGTCCGTTCCCCGACGACACCCTGGCCCTGATCGTTTCCGGGGGTCATACCTCCCTCCTGCACGTTGGCGACATATCCCGGCAGGTGGACGTGGTCGGATCCACCCTGGATGATGCCGCCGGCGAGTGCTTCGACAAGATCGCCCGTCTGCTCGGCTTCCCATATCCTGGGGGGCCGCACATCGACAGGCATGCCCGTCTTGGGAATCCCAAGGCCATCCAGGTGCCCCAGGGCCTGACCAAGGGGAGGGCCGGCGCCGAACATCCTTATGATTTCAGTTTCTCGGGGGTCAAGACCGCTGTAGCCCGCTGGATCGAAGGGCAGGAGGCGGCCGGGCGGGAGATTCCCGTGGACGATGTCTGCGCATCCCTGGCCGATTCCGTGGCCACCGTCCTGACCAGGAAGGCCATGGCGGCCTGTCGGCGGTTCGATTCCGACACCCTGGTCGTGGGGGGCGGCTTCTCCGCCAATTCGCAGCTGAGGGCAAGGCTCCAGGAGGCCGGGGGCCAGGAGGGCATCAAGGTCAGGATTCCGCGGATCGAACTCTGTACCGACAACGGGGCCATGGTGGCCATGCTGGGCGTCAACCTGGTCAAGGCCGGCATCGGTCCATCCTCTCCGGGCTTTTCCATAGACTCGGCGATGCCCATGGATACAATAGTCATGTAGCACGATTGGACGGGTCGACCAATCGACACGCCAATTTGCCTCAAGCCGTTCTGGGGAATAAGATATTGAAACTGTGTTCAGCGAGAGTTGAACGGGATATTCCCGCATAGCTCAGTTGGCAGAGCGTTCGACTGTTAATCGAAATGTCGCTGGTTCAAGCCCAGCTGCGGGAGCTCGATGGCCGCCGGTCTTCCGGCGGCTTTTTCATATCGTGATGGTGGGCGGTAATGGTCCGCATTGTTTCATTTTGCCGGGTCAGCGCTCAAGCAGGGCCTTGAGGATATCCATGTCGATGTTCAGATCATCATGGGTGCGTGTCCGGACCCGTCGGTATTCCAAGGGGGTGGTTCCCGTCCGGTCCTTGAACTTTCGGCTGAATTGTTCGTTGCTCTTGAAGCCGCAGCGCCTGGCCGTCTCTTGAACCGGGATGTTGGTCATGGCTATCAGATCGTAGGCCTCGTCCATCCGGATGCCCTCTATGTATTCACGCATGGTGGTTCCCATGACCTGGTGGAATCGCCGCGAGAGGTAACTGCGATCCACATGCAAGCCCTCGGCCACGTCCGAGGGGCCTACACCGTCCTGATGGTGGCGGGCTATGTAGGTGACGGCCCTCTGGACCACCTCGTCGCCGGTGACGGCGTTCTGTTTGAGCCCGCCGCTGGACACCAGATGCCGGGCCAGCTGGTGGAGGAAGTCATAGGCCAGGGAGTTGAGTTTCAGTGCATCACCGACGCTGCCATCCGTGTAGGAGAAGCAATCGGTGACCAGTGAGAGGAAGGGCTTGAATTCGTCCACATGGAAGACCGTCCTGCTGGTGTCCAGGCCGATCTTCGTCAGGGTATCGCGCTGGGTGGTACCGTTGAAGCCCATCCACAGGTAGGTCCAGGGGTTCTTCTCGGAGGCGTGGTATTCGATGGGGGTATCCGGGCCGACCACGAAACCGTCCTTCCTGTGAAGGTGGTATTCGGTCTCGTTGACCCTGACGGACCCGGTACCTCCCAGAACGATGTGGACGATGTCGGTGGTTCGCAGGGCCGGACCGAAGGAGTGCCCGGGTTGGGTCCTCGAGATGCCGCAGACCGCGAAGGTGATGTTCTGCGCGCTTTCCACCGGCTGTTGTATGAACCAGACCGCATTCTCCATTGTTGACCCCCGATGATGAACGGCCCACTCCTCCCGGCCGGGGCCCTGCGAAGAGGTCGGCGAAGAAGGTCGTGGGTTTGCGATTCGCTGCCCGACCAATCCTAGAGGTCGGGCAGCTGTTTCCCACTGAGAGATGAATCAGACGCGTCTGATGGTGCGAGGGAGGTTTCGGATGCCCAGTCCAACCAGAATCAGGGCGAAGATGACCGCCAGGATGATGAAGGGGGCCGTCAGTGAATCGGTGCCGAAGATGTTGCTGACCAGGCCCATGAAGATGGGCGAGACGAAGTTGCCGATGTTGCAGCCGATCAGGACCAGCGAGGTTGCGATGGTGCCCATCTTGGGGCTCATGATCTCCCCGATGGTCGTATAGATGTAGGGGAAGCACCAGGCACCGGGGATGCCGATGATCATCATGCCGATAAGGGCGAAGGCGAAGTTGTGGATGGACAGTGCCATAAGCACATTGCCCACCACGTACAGGGCCACACCCATGTAGAGCACGGCGATGCCGATTCGCTTGTTCAGCCACCCGAACACGAATCCCGCCAGAATCCCCAGGATGGGCATCAGGGAAAGGAAGAAGCTGGCGTTGTATCCCTCGCCCTTGATACCGACCGCAATGGAGGGGAATCTCAGGGTGGAACACAGGGAATCGAGAACCATGAAAACGGCGAAGAGCACCAGAACCCAGACGAAGGGGTGGAGGTGGTCCTTGTCGGTGGTGACCGTTCCTGCATGCTCCGCCTTCTTCTCGGCCTCTTCGGCAATGTCGGTCCGATCGGGTTCCGGCACGGTCAGATAGAAGAAGATGGCCAGGGGGAAGGCCAGGAGGTAGATGGCATAGGACCAGTGCCAGCCCAGGGAGAGCAGGAGCCCGGCCAGGATGGTCAGGAGGCACTGGCCGATGTTCTCCATGGATCCGCGGTAGCCCAGGAGGGTGGCCCTGGTGTCACCCTGGTAGAGCTCGCTGATGATGTTCACGGCCAGGGAGTTGTAGAGTCCCAGTCCGCACCCCAATAGGAGCCGGCTGATGAAGATGAGCGGGTAGGTGGTGGCGATCATGGGGGCGGCCCCACCGACCCCGGCCAGGATCATGGCGCAGAAGATGGTCCGTTTGGTGCCGAAGTGACGTTCAACCAGGCCGGAGAGGAGGATGAAGACGATGACGGCCAGACTGGGAATGGTCGAGAGGAGCTCGTTCTGTGCCGTGCCGATCTGCAGGTCATGGCGCATGGCCGGCAGGGCTCCGTTGATGGCCGGTGCGCTGGTCAGCATCAGCGATATGCCAAGGATCGCTGCCTTGGTTAGGGCGCTCTGGCTGGAACTGGTTGATTTCATTGATTGTGCTCCTTGATGTGGCAATTACAGGGTTTGACGGTCCATACCCATGGGTCATGGACCGAAGGCGGCAGGATCAGTCGGCCTGAAGGACGAAGAGACGTGAATCGAAGTCCTTGGTGCTCCCCAGGGGGTTGACCCCACCCATCTCGCCGGAGGCAGCATCGGAGTCCACCATGCCGACCCGCATCAGCTCGTCTCCGCGCAGGGTCAGACCCTGGATGGTTGAGGGGCCGGTGCAGGTGATTCGGTAGTCCGCCTGAGGGTCCAGGCCCTGGAGTTTCAGACTGGTGTAAGGGCCATTGGGTTCGAGGAGGATGGTGTAGTCGCCGATGATAACGGTGCGTCTGTCCTCGGAGACCACCATCCATGCGCACCTGTGGTTTCCGTAGGGCGCCCGCAGGCGATAGAAGGAGCCGGTAGCCAGGACCTGGCGGTGTTCCTTGTAGAAGGCGACCTGACGATGGACCTCCTCCATGTCTTCCTCGCTCAGGGTGCCGAGATCCAGTTCGTATCCGAAGGTGCCGAAGAGGGCCACATTGCCACGGGTCCTGATTGGGGTGACCCTGCCGGTCTGGTGGTTGGGCACGATGGAGACGTGGGCACCCATGGCACTGGGCGGGTAGAAGAAGCTGGTGCCGTACTGGATCTTCATCCGCTCCACTGCATCGGTGTCATCAGAGCACCATATCTGTGGGGTGTAGTAGAGCATCCCCATGTCGAAGCGGCCGCCGCCTGAGGCGCAGCCTTCGATCAGCAGGTCGGGGAAGGCATCCAGGAGACGCTGGAGAAGGTCGTAGACCCCCAGGATGTAGCGGTGATGGAACTCGCCCTGGGATTGGGGCCCGCGATTGGTGTCGAATCCTTCGGAGACAAAGCGGTTCATGTCCCACTTGATGTAGGAGATATTGGCCGTGGAGAGGATGTGATGCATCTGCCGGTAGATGTTCTCGACCACATCGGGGTTGGAGAAGTCCAGAAGGAACTCGTTGCGGCCGTGGTTCATGTGCCGGTCCGGGGTGTGGATGGCCCAGTCGGGGTGGGCACGGTAGAGGTCTGAGTCCTTGTTGACGGTCTCCGGCTCGAACCAGAGACCGAACTTCATTCCCATGTCGTTGATTCTCTTGGCCAGGCCGGTCAGGCCCCGGGGGAGACGTTCCTTGTTGGGGATCCAGTCGCCCAGACCCGCCGTATCGCCATTGCGTGAGCCGAACCAGCCGTCATCCAGGACGAAGAGTTCGATGCCGGCCTCCTTGGCTTTGGAGGCGATGGAGACCAGGCGATCCTCATTGAAGTCGAAGTAGGTGGCCTCCCAGTTGTTGATCAGGACCGGACGTGCCCGCTTGTTCCAGGGGGAACGAATCAGATGGTCGCGGACCATGGCATGGAAGGCCTGGCTCATGGCCTGATAGCCGCCTGTGGTGCAGGAGACCAGGGCCTCGGGGGTCTGGAAGTCCTGGCCGGGGGCCAGACGCCAGGCGAAGTTGGCGTCGTTGATGCCGGTCTGGATGCGGGTCACCCGATAGGTGTCAACCTCGGCGTGGAGATCGAAATTGCCAGAGTAGACGAAACCGATGCCCATGGTCTCTCCCATGGTTTCGTTGGTGCCAGGGCGGGAGAGGATGGCGGTCGGATTCAGGAAGTGGCCGCTGGCGTTGCGCAGGGATGATATCTCCTGAATCCCCTCATGAAGGTGGTGGGTGTGCGGGTGGCGTTCCCGGGCCCAGGCCCCTGAGAAGATGGTCATGTCGTAGTCGCTGTCGGGCATATCCAGGCTGAGGCTCATGGCCCGCTCGACCACAAGATGCTGATTCCCCTCATTGATGATCCGGGCGGAACGGGCCAGGATGGGGGATCCGTCGAAGATGGTGTAGTTCAGGGCTACTTTGAGTCCGGTGAGTCCGTCCCTGAGGATGATTCTGAGGGTAGTTGCCTCATCCTCGCCGGCCCGGGTGGCCGGCAGTCCCTCAAGTTCGGGCTTGCCCTCGATTGTCTCATAGTCCAGGTACTGAAGGTCGGTCAGGGTGGAACCGTTCTCCTGTCGGACGGAGATGGCGGGCTGACGGTAGTCGCCGGTCCCGTATTCCGGATACTCCTGGCGTAGGTGTTCCAGGGAGTAGGTCATATCGCCCTCGATCCGGCAGGTGGCGGTGGGGCGGTGTTGGAGTTCGATGAGGTGGGTGAAGCTCTCCCTGTCGGCTACTGCCTGGCCGAAGTAGAGGTTGAGCAGCTTGCCTTCCCCGTCGACCTTCATGATGTAGCTGATCAGGCCATTGGTCAGGTGGAACTGTCCATCCTCATCATGGACGATCACACGGGCATCCTGGTCCTGTGACTCGCGCTTCCTTGTAGCCATACCTGCTCTCTTCCTCGAGGATTATCTTCCTTGTGCGGTTCGGGTGATCTGTTCGTCACTGTCTCATCCTCAAACCGACATTCACGATAGGGGCGATTTCCCGTCGTGGTGAGGGGAAGGGGCGGCCTGTTGTGGACTGTTTCCAACCTGGTGTGACTCGCTTGGTTCGCCTTCCCCACCGCACTCGGTATTCGGACCACACAGGCTCTTGGGGCCCGGTATTGCTTGCTTGGGCAGGCCTGACCAGTCGATTCCCGGTTGTATCGTGTGCGATTTGCCGGTGGGGGGTTTTCCACAAATCATCAATCGGGTCCAACAACCTGACCCGGTCTGAACCGGGCATGATTCCGCGCGCAAAACCACCGGCTGTTTTTTTTTCGGAATCTGACGATTCACCGGGCTTGTTGATTGTTCCGGGCTGTGGCCAATTATCAGTTCACGTGGTTGCTCCCGGTGGAAAACGATCGATTGCCTCTTGGGGGGGCTTATCGAGAATTCACCCTCGACCACATTGGGCCGCAACAATGGTCGATGCCTCATGTCGTGGATCAGACTGGTTCCAGGAAATATGAAAAGGAGGCGTGTGATGGGCTGTGAAACCCTATGGAAGGCGGCAAGGCCGGGCAACGCATCGAAGCTGTCAGGGGAAACAGGATTGAGGGTCTGGAAGGGTGTCCACAGGCTTTTCATTTGTTGCTTTCTTTGCGCCTGTACAGTACCCTTCGGTCATCTTCTTCCCGAGGTCCATGCCGGGGAACCACTTGAGACCGGCAAGGTCGGTACCGCAAGTCCCGGTCCAACAAGCGCAGGTGCTGCAGACCTCGGAGGTTGCCAGGCAGGGTGGGTGCGTCCGGTCAGGACCACGGATGACCGTACGGTGTCGAAGCCGGTCAGGAAATTCGATAGGCCGGCGCATGACTGGCTTCCCGGGCATAGGGGGGTGGACCTGGCTGCCGATCAAGATGCCCTGATACTGGCGCCGGAAGCGGGGGCCATCGTTTTCGCCGGTACAGTGTCCGGAAAGTCGGTGGTGTCCATACGTCACGGATCTGCTGGAAGCCTGGTCTCCACCTTTGAACCGGCAAGAACATCCCTGCATTCCGGCGACCGGGTCGAACGTGGCGCGGTGTGGGGAACGGTTCAGGGCCATTCGGACCACTGCGATGGTGTCTGTCTGCACTGGGGGTTGCGAACCGTCGACAGGAACTATCTGAATCCGATGTCCAAGGTGGACCGGCACCGCATCCTCCTCAAACCCGGTTGATGACTGGCCGGTATGGTTCTGGTCCGGCGACAACGGCATACCGGATGCATCAGTTTAGGTACTGGGGGGAATATGCAAACAAGATGGGCCCCTTCTGCAATGGCGAACACGGTCGGGATAGAATCGATAATCATAGTGCAACGAGCAGGGAGCAATCATGCAGAAGGAATTCACCCGTCCCCTGGAAGAACCGATTGACAGTGATTCCAACGTCTTTTCCGTCCTGCAGGACAGGGTCCACAGGAAAGGCGACCTCCCCCTCATCCAGTACAGGTCCAAGCAGGGCTGGTGCACCATGACCGCCAAGGAGGTTCAAGACAAGGTCGTCGATCTGTCCAAGGGGCTGATCGCGAGGGGGATCAAGCCCGGGGATTCCGTGGCCATCATCTCCCACACCCGTTGGGAGTGGACGGTTCTGGACCTGGCCATCATGTCCATCGGTGCCGTCACCGTTCCGGTGTATGAAACCGACTCGCCGGCGCAGATCAGGCGCATACTCAACGATTCCCACGTCGTCATGGCCTTCCTGGAGGACGAGGAGATGAAGACCAAGGTGGACCTGGTCCGTTCCCAGTGCGCCTACCTGGACGATGTCTATGTCATTTCCCGGGGGGCTCTGACCACCATGACCGCCTATGGCAACGGGGTGTCCGAGGAGGACTTCCAATCCCGTGTCGCTGCCGTCAGGGGTGATGATCTGGCCACCATCGTGTACACCTCGGGGTCAACCGGCAGCCCCAAGGGGATTGAACTTAGCCATGGCAACATCATCTTCACCATCCGGTCAGGCATCCAGGCCGTTCCCGACATCTGCCTGGGTCCCGATAGGCGCCTCCTGCTCTGCCTTCCTCTGGCGCACGCCTTTGCCCGCTGCTTGCAGTATTTCGCCATCGGTACCGACCTGGTCTTGGGGCTGACGGGGTCCATCAAGAATCTGCTCCAGGATATGCAGACCTTCAAGCCCACCTTCATTCTTGCCGTGCCCCGGGTTTTCGAGAAGATCTTCAATGCGGCCTCCCAGAAGGCCGGAACCGGCACCAGAGGGCGCATCTTCCTGGATGCCGTCAAGGTGGCCCGGCAGTGGTCACGGATCCAGCAGGAGGGCGGCAGCGTTCCCATGGCGCTCAGGGCCAAGCACGTCATGTACACGGGCACCGTCTACGAGCCCATCCAGGAAGCTTTGGGAGGTAACGTCCAATACGGCATATCCGGAGGTGCCCCCCTGGATGACGGCATCGCCCACTTCTTCAACGGCATCGGGATTCCCCTCCTGGAGGGCTATGGTATGACCGAGACCATGGGACCCGTCGCCGTCAACCCGACCGAAGGTTATCGAATCGGCACCATTGGTCTGCCCATGCCGGGAATCACCGTGGCCATCGACGAGGAGGGCGAACTCTGCATCAAGGGCCCCGACGTCTGTCTGGGGTATCACAACCATCCGGAGATCACCACACGGCAGATTCGTGATGGTTGGCTCATGACGGGGGATCTTGGCAGCATCGACGACCAGGGATTCATCCAGCTGACCGGGCGCAGGAAGGAGATCATCATCACGGCGGGCGGTAAGAACATCTCGCCGGCTGTCTTGGAGACCGCAGTGCAATCCTCTCCGGTCATCAGCCAGTGCATGGTCATCGGCGATCGACGGCCTTTCATTGCCGCCCTGATTACCCTGAACCTGGATGAGGCCAACCGCTGGCTCCAGTCCGAGGGTGCGGAGCCGGTCGGGAGCATGACCGAGGCAGTGGCGAACCCCATCATCAGGACCGAGGTCGAGCGAGCCGTTGATGCCGCCAATGCCCAGGTTTCCCAGGCCGAGTCCATTCGTCGTTTCAGAATACTGGACGAGGACTTCACCCAGGAGGATGGTCTTCTGACCCCGACCTACAAGCCACGCCGCAAGGATGTGATGGAGCGGTACAGGGATCTGATCGACAAGGAGATTTATACGGGAACAAGCACTGATTCTCCCCGGTTGCCCGTCCGGTAGGGTCCGTCGAGAACCGCCTTCGGGAACTTGATGCCTGGCCGGGAAGTTCCCTATGCAATCGGCTCGTTCTGGTTGGTGTGCGACCACACGCTGTCAGCACCTCTCAGAGACCGGCTTCGGCGGGTTTGATGTAGTTGGTGTCGATCAGGGTGCTCTTGAGGTTGGATGCCGAGACGGCAACCTGGGGGCGTGTCAGACGGTTCACCTTACGACCGGAGAGGGTTTCCTGACCCACGGCCGGAAGGTTGCCCGGCAGGGTGCCGTCCTTGTTGAGATTTTCGCAGATGGCGGCAATGTCCGCAGCCAGGCCCTTCCTGTCTTCGATGGCCGTCATCCACTGTTCCCCGTCGACGATCTGCGGGATGTTGTCCACGTAGGCCCCATATCCGCTGATGATTGGCCAGGCTGAATGGTCCGCATTGTCATCCGACTTTGCCCGGGTCCCGTCCTTGGACGTCGACTGGGGAGACGCCCCCTGATCCGGCTGTGTGGGGTCCGTATCCTGGCGTGGTGCCTCGCCCTGGGCGGGCTTGGGGACCTTTTTCCTGTTCAGGTCATGCTTGCCGGTGATGGATCCGACGATGCCGGATATGGAGATCTCGGGATTGATGTCGGCGGCCGACCCGGTGTATCCCAGGTCGCCCAATTCGGACACGACGCCCGAGACGATGAAGTCGTTCATGGCCAGGATCCCGTCTACTGCCGTATGAGTCCTGCTCTGCGAGTCCATGTGCAGACGGGCGGCGACCTCCTTCTTGGTGGCCGACGCATCCTTGCCCGGGTCGAAGGTCACGGCCATCCAGTCCTTATCGGTGGTCTCCTTGGTCAGCAGTCCCGAAGGGCTGACAGCCCGCCCGTCCTTGAAGTAGGGGCCCAGCACCTGCCAGATGCCGGCGAAGGCCTGGCGGGGGAAGGAATTCGTCTCCTGGTTGGTCTCCCGGTCATTCCGGGCCTGTTGTGTACCGGTCGTTTCCTCGTCGGCCGGACGCCTGGGCAGGAGTACCTCGATCCTTACCGGATTGTCCTTGCTGGCCTTGTCCAGCTCCAGTTTGCTGGCCAGTTTCGTCGCCTGGAACTCGCCGATGCTTCGAGCATTCGACATGTCGACGAAGAGGTCCGGCGACAGTTCGGGAATGTCATTGGCGAGGAGCACCACGTGCATCCCTGCCTCCTTGGCGAGCTTCAGCGAGGAGACCAGTCGGTCATAGGCCTTGGATTCGCCCTCTTCCTTATCTGAGGAGGATTTGCTGGATGGCTTCTTGGTTGTTTCCTCGTCGGAGGAGTCGGTCGTGGGAGACCCGGTCCCGGAGGATCCCGTCTCAGGCGAGTCGCCCGTGGATGTGTCCTGCGCGGAGGACCCGTCATGCCCGGTCTTGATCTGGGGCTGGGTCACATAGTCGCCATACTGTCGGGTGATGGAATCGGGGGAGGTGAAGGGGGCGATGACCAGGGTGGTGGGGGAGACGGCCTTCCCTCTTTTATTCCCGCCGGCCAGGTGCGAGACCACATAGTCCTGCAGGTCCTTGCTCTGATCATCGAGACTGGAGTCGGTAAAGGTGGTGACCCGCTTTCCGTCGATATGATGCTTGGCCAGTCCGTCCTTGAGTTCGGGAACCAGGGCGGCCCACTTGTTCAACGGGGTGTGCTGGGAGAGGGTGATGCCGTCCGAGGGGGTGAAGATGGCCACATTCCCCGGGTCGGAGACCGTAGGGGTTGCCCTCGTCTGGCCGGTGGATTGCATCCCACAGGCCCCGGTCGTCAGGACCAGGGCCAGGGAAGTCAACACTGCCAGGACACCGTTTGCGCGATTGTTGCCACCCGACCGTTTCACATCCGCTCCCTAGGATCCGATTCGAACCCGACGGAGATCGGGTTCCGGCTTCCCATTGTATGGGTAGACCAGGGCGGGATGGCAAAGACGGCGGTTATTCACAACCGCTCCCGACAGCCGGGCGGATTTCCGGGTTAGTCCAGCCCCTGGCTGATTCGCCTGGCAAGCCCCTGGGACAGGGCCTGCATGAAGTCCTCCGTGTTCAGCCAGGGCTGGGTGGGGCCGACCAGAGCGGCCAGGTCCTTGGTCATCTTGCCGGATTCCACGGTTTGGATGACCACATCCTCGAGGGTCCTGGCGAACTGCCCAACCTCCGGGGTTCGATCCAGCTTCGCCCGCTGCCTGAGCCCACCCGTCCAGGCATAGATGGAGGCGATGGGGTTGGTCGAGGTCTCCTTTCCCCTGGTCCAGCGGCGGTAGTGCCGGGTGACGGTGCCATGGGCGGCTTCGGCCTCGACGGTGCGTCCATCCGCGGTCATCAGGACGGAGGTCATCAACCCCAAGGACCCGAACCCTTGGGCCACCGAGTCGGATTGCACATCCCCGTCGTAGTTCTTGCAGGCCCAGATGTAACCGCCCGGCCATTTCAGGGAGGAGGCCACCATGTCATCGATCAGGCGGTGCTCGTAGGTCAGCCCTTTCTGCTCGAACCGTTCCCGGTATTCCTCCTGGTAGATCATGGCGAAGATGTCCTTGAAGCGCCCATCGTAGGCCTTGAGGATGGTGTTCTTGGTGCTCAGATAGACAGGGTAGTGTCGTATCAGTCCATAGTTGAAACAGGCCCTGGCGAAGTCGGTTATGGACTGGTCGAGGTTGTACTGGACCTGCGCCACACCCGCCCCGGGGTAGTTGTAGACCAGGTGTTCCATCGGTCGACCGCCGTCTTCCGGGGTGAAGGTCACGGTCAGGCGCCCCCTGCCGGGGACCCTGAAGTCGGTGGCCTTGTACTGGTCGCCGAAGGCATGGCGTGCCACGACGATGGGCTTGGTCCAGCCTGGGACCAGGCGGGGGATCCCGTTGATGACAATCGGTTCACGGAAGATGGTCCCGCCCAGGATGCTGCGAATGGTCCCGTTGGGTGACCTCCACATCTTCTTCAGCCCGAATTCCTTGACCCTGGCCTCGTCCGGGGTTATGGTAGCGCACTTGACACCCACATGTTCGCGTTGAATGGCTCTGGCGGCGTCGATGGTCACCTGGTCATCGGTAGCGTCCCTGTGCTCTATGCCCAGGTCGTAATAGTCCAGGTCCAGGTCCAGATAGGGCCTGATCAGCTGGTCCTTGATCATTTTCCATATGACCCGGGTCATCTCGTCACCGTCCAGTTCGACGATGCGGCCCTTGACCTTGATCTTCTTCATGGGACCTTCCCTCTGCATAGCAACTGAGACATCAATCCGACCGGGATGGATGGTGCATGCTACATCACCGGTCACATCATCACCAGTCATATGTAGACCCCCAATGTTTCCCCCGGTCACAGGGACGTAACCTGCCCGTAGCAGGAGAGGGAGGGATGGCCATGGCGCTTACTGCGGGGTCATTGCGGGGCACTATCCTTGGTAGTCATGACACAGGAAACTGAAATCGGTCTCGGCAAGAAGGCCACGGTGGCCTACACCCTGGATGACATATCCATCCTCCCCTCGCGGCGCACCCGCGATCCCAAGGACGTATCGACCGCCTGGCAGGTGGATGCCTATGAATTCGACATCCCCCTGGTGGCCGCCCCCATGGACTCGGTCACCAGTCCAGCCACCGCCATAGAACTGGGCAGGCTGGGTGGACTGGGTGTTCTGGACCTGGAGGGTCTGTGGACCCGGTATGAGGATCCACAACCCCAGTTCGAGCGCATCGCGGACGCGGACCCGGACCAGGCCACCGAGGTCATTCAGGAAGTGTACCGGGAGCCCATCAAGCCCGAGCTGATTACCGAGCGGCTTCATGAGATCCGCCAGGCCGGGGTCACCGTGGCCGGGGCCTTGTCGCCCCAGCGCACTCAGGAGTTCTACTCCATCGTGGTGGATGCCGGTGTGGACCTCTTCGTGATTCGCGGCACCGCGGTCTCGGCCGAGCATGTGTCGACCACCCATGAACCCCTCAACCTGAAGCAGTTCATCTACGATCTGGATGTTCCGGTCATAGTGGGCGGTGCGGCCACCTATCAGGCCGCACTCCACCTGATGCGCACCGGTGCGGCAGGTGTCCTGGTCGGGTTCGGAGGCGGGGCCTCATCCACCGACAGCGCCACGATCGGCATCCAGGCGCCCATGGCGACGGCCATCGCCAATGTGGCCGAGGCCCGCAGGGATTATCTGGACGAATCCGGTGGCAGGTATGTTCAGGTCATCGCGGACGGGGAGACCGGTACTTCCGGTTCCTTCGTCAAGGCGCTGGCCATGGGTGCCGACGCGGTCATGCTGGGCACCCCCCTGGCCAAGGCGAATGATGCACCGGGACGGGGTATGCACTGGGGTGCCGAGGCCCATCATCCCGAGCTGCCCAGGGGCCGCAGGGTGAAGGTCGACCAGGTGGGTGACCTGCATGAGATCCTTTTCGGACCCAGCAGCAGGACCGACGGCAGTCTCAACATGATTGGCGCACTCCGTCGTGCCATGGCCTCGACCGGATACGTGGACGTAAAGAGCTTCCAACGGTGCAAGGTCGCCGTAACCGCAGGTGTCCAGATCTGATTCGTGGGGTTGTCGGTCAGGGGTTCAGATTGTCCTGACCGGCTGTGATACGCCTGCAGGCAGACCGATTCCTCTTGACGCAAGATAAAGCCTCACCCCAGGTCTGAGTGTCAAGTCAAATAAATGTGATTTAACTCACACTTTACTTTTCCCTCTCACTTCCATAGCGTTGACACTAAGTTTCGGGCCGACCTGGACTCCTCCAGGAGGCTTTGTGGTGAAATCGTTCCTCGGGGGAGGAGTGCGTCATATGACGCGTGATGACTATGACAAATGAAATCAATCTTGCTCCGGTTTGGGAAGACAAGCAGAATCAACCGGCCATCGGTCAGGACGAGTCGGGAATGTCCGTGCCGAGGAGGAGCGGATACGAGGAGACCATCCTGATCGGGGAGTCGAAGATTCCCGTCAAGGTAAGGACGATCAACACCTTTGGTGCCGAAGAAGTCACTGACGGTCGGACCATGGAGACCTTCGTATCAAGTCTGTGTTCCCTGGTTGTCCGATCGTTCGAATTCCTTCGGGGGAGGCTTCCGTTGAAACCGCTGGAACGCGCATGCACCTATCAATGCAGGCAGCGGCTGCGTGTTTTTGCCGGTCTGTTGGGGACCACCAGGCTGGGGGTGGCTGCGGTCGGGGAGGATGGGGCCGAGATACATCTGCCACTCATACCCAAAAGCGTGGAGATTTTCAGATCCTCGCCCAAGGCATATAACGTCACCTTGAGATTCATGGTCGGCGATCTGCCGATGCTGGCCAACGAGGTCGTGCGGCTATTGGGTTCTCGGTGGGTCTGTACCGAGCTCGACATGGGGTAGGGCGTCCTCTTGGCGGGTAGCCGCCATATGATGGAACCTATGTTGCGCGAATATACGGTCGAAATTCAGCATCCCACGACCGACGAAGACACCATCTATTCACTCCTTGCCAAACGCACGGCCAGGGATCCCGACGAGTTGGTGGCCCAATGGCAGGATCCGATGACCAGGAACTGGCACGACGTCAAGGCCGGCCAAATGTCGGAACGGGTACGTGCCGTGGCCAAGGGAATGCTCGCCCTGGGGGTCACCAAGGGCAGCACGGTGGTGATCTATGCACCAACCAGTTATGACTGGGGGGTGACCGACTTCGCCTGTGCAGCCATCGGAGCGGTCTCGGTCCCTATCTACGAGACGGATTCGGCCCGCCAGGCCCGGAAGATCGTCAAGGACGTGGACTGCGTCCTGGCCTTCGCCGGTGATTCCGACCATGCCCAGATCCTGGAGCAGGTCAGAGCATCCTCGCCCAATCTCAAGTATGTCTTCAACTTCCAGGAGGGCGGACTGAATGCCGTCAGCGATTTCGGCCAGTCCGTCACCGACGAACGTCTTGACCGGGCCATCGCCCAGGTCAAGGCCGACGACCTGGCCACCATCGTCTACACCTCGGGCTCAACGGGAGAGCCCAAGGGGGCCATGCTCTCCAACCGGAACTTCGTCCACATCGTCTTCGTCGGCTGGGATGTGCTCTACCACATGTTGGCGGCCCCGTCCAGACTCATGCTCTTCCTGCCCCTGGCCCACTGCTTCGCCCGCTACATCCAGTACGTGGCCATAGGCGCCCAGGGTGTGGTCGGATACGTCTCCAACGCCAAGCACCTCCTGACCGACCTGCGCACCTTCCGGCCCACCTACCTGCTCGGCGTGCCCAGGGTCTTCGAAAAGGTCTACAACGCCGCCTCGCAGAAGGCCGGCACCGGTCTGGCCGGCAAGGTCTTCGCCAAGGCCACCCGGCACTTCACCAAGTGGTCCAAGGATGAGCAGGACGGGCGCGGCCACTCGCCCCTGACCCGACTGGCCCACACCTTCTATACCAGGACGGTCGGCAATACGATCGAGTCCGCCCTGGGTTCCAACCTGAGCTACCTGGCCTGCGGCGGCGCCCCCATGAATGCCGACCTGGCCCATTTTTTCAACGGGATCGACGGCATCACCTTCATCCAGGGCTATGGGATGACCGAAACGGCCGCCCCCTGCATCGTCAATTTCGAGGATGCCAACGAGGTCGGATCCGTCGGACGGCCCGGATCGGGCATCAAGGTCAGGCTGACCGATGATGACGAACTCATGGTCAAGGGTCCCAGCGTCTTCATGGGCTACTACAAGAACCACGAGCTGGACAAGACCGTTCTGGACAAGGACGGATGGCTCCACACCGGTGATCTGGCGCAGATAGATGACCAGGGCTTCGTCTTCATCACAGGCCGGAAGAAGGACGTCATCATCACGGCCGGTGGCAAGAACGTCAGTCCTGCCCCGCTCGAGGACGCCATCTGCACCTGCCCGATCGTCTCCCAGGCCGTCGTGGTCGGTGATGGCAGGCCCTTCATCGGTGCCATCCTTACCCTGGACGAGGGGATGCTCAAGTCATGGTTGTCCGCCCAGGGCCTGGATGCCAACATGACCATGGAGGAGGCCAGCCGCAACGACGCCATCCGAGCCTTCATCCAGCAGTATGTGGATCAGGCGAACAGCAACGTCTCCCGGGCCGAATCGGTCAGGAAGTTCGTCATTCTCGACAAGGACTTCAGCGAGGAGGACAAGACCCTGACCCCCAGCATGAAAGTGGTCCGGCCGGAGGTTCTCAAGCAGTATGCCGACGTGATCGACAGGGTCCTCTATGCTCCGAGGAATTCGGGCAAGTCGGCAGTCAATGCCAATCCCTTGGTGGCCAAGGCCAAGTCGACCGTGAGCGACTCCCTGGCCAACGTCTCCGGCATGCTCCGTGAAACCAGGGCCGATACACGGCCTGACGCGAACGACGAGGGCCGCTGCGAGGCCGACCGGGATGACCAGGAAGACAGCACAGGCAAGGAGTAAGAATAGTGGCAATCCGTACCATCAGAGTGGTCCCCGATCCGGTGCTGCGCACCCCCTGCGACCCGGTCAAGACCATCACCCCGGCCGTCAGAAGCCTGGTCCAGGACCTGGTCGACACGGTGGACGACCCGGGCAGGGCCGGCCTTTCGGCCAACCAGATCGGTGTGAGTCTGCGCGTCTTCTCCTACAACGTCGGCGGCAAGGTGGGGTACATGATCAACCCGGTCATCGACGAGACCGATGGTGAGCAGTACGGTGAGGAGGGATGCCTCTCCCTGCCCGACCTCTGGTACCCGACCAGGAGGGCCGAGTATGCCAAGGCGCATGGCATCAACCTGGATGGGCAGACCATCACACTTGAGGGGCGGGGGATCATGGGCCGGATGATCCAGCACGAGTGCGATCACCTGGATGGGCATGTCTACATCGACCGCCTGGAGAAGGATGTCAGGCGGAAGGCCATGCAGGCGCTTCGATCGGGTCGGTGAGTGGCTCCGGAGACCGGTTCGGCCCTGCATTGAAATCAACTGCAGGTGGTATAGTGGGAACTCGTGTGCCATTCGGTAAGAGCCACTGTCACGGGTGGTCTTTTACAATCCTGTATCCAACCAGGCACACGTACATCGCGTCATGTCCGCGACGCCCTGTGTCGGTCGGTCCTGTTCGGGGCTGCACGCAGGCGCACATGGCCAGGCAATAACCGACAATGAAAGGCAATGACATGGCACAGATCACCATGAGCGAGATGTTGAAGGCCGGCGTTCACTTCGGGCACCAGACCCGTCGCTGGAACCCCAAGATGAAGCAGTACATCCTGATGGAGCGCAACGGGATCCACATCATCAACCTCTTCAAGTCGCTCGACCTGATCGACAAGGCTTACGATTTCATCAAGGAGACCGTGGCCCACAACGGCACCGTTCTCTTCGTCGGCACCAAGAAACAGGCCCAGGAGGCCATCAAGACCCAGGCCACCAGGGTGAATATGCCCTATGTGTCCGAGCGCTGGTTGGGTGGCATGCTGACCAACTTCCAAACAGTGACCAAGAGGGTCGGCCGTCTGAAGGAACTTGAGGAGATGGACTTCGATGATGTCCACGGCTCCGGTCTGACCAAGAAGGAACTGCTTCTGCTCCGTCGCGAAAAGGACAAGCTGGAGCGTCAGCTTGGCGGTATCCGCAACATGAACCGCACCCCCTCCGTCCTCTTCGTGGTCGACATCAACAAGGAGGCCCTGGCTGTCTCCGAGGCCAAGAAGCTGGGTATCCCTGTCGTGGCCCTGGTCGACACCAACACCGACCCCGAACTGGTCGATTACCCGATTCCCGCCAACGATGATGCCATCCGTGGCGTGGAACTCCTGACCAGCCTTATGGCTGACGCGGTTGCCGATGGTCTGCTGGAGCGATCCGGCAAGGCCGCCAAGGCCGAGGAGACCGGCGACCAGCCCATGGCCGAGTGGGAGAAGAACCTGCTTGAGAACAAGGAGGGCGAGGCCGCCGAGGCTGAGGCCCCCAAGTCCGAGGAGACCCCGGTTGCACCTGCGGCAGAGGCCGCCAAGGCCGAGTGATTTCGGCTTAGTGAACCAGAAAATCGTTTCTTTCCGTCCCGACCGAGTGCCGGGACGGTTCAGATAGGAGTTGTTATGGCAAAGATCACCGCTGCACTGATCAAGGAGCTGCGTGACCAGACCGGCGCTGGGATGATGGACGTCAAGAAGGCCCTGACCGAGGCCGATGGCGACATCGCCCGGGCCAAGGAGATCATTCGCGCCACCGGCATCCAGGCCGCGGGTGCCCGTGAGGGCCGCAAGGCCCAAGAGGGTCTGATCGCCTCCACCATCATCGATGGCGGCCAGGGTCAGATCGGGTACGCCGTCGAACTCAATTCCGAGACCGACTTCGTGGCCAAGACCCCCCAGTTCGTGGACTTCGGCAAGGAAGTCATCGAGGACGCCGCCAAGGCGGATGCCTCCGATGCCGACCAGGTTGCCAAGGCCCCCTCCAAGGCCGGTACCGTCAATGAGACCGTCGAGGAGGCAGGTGCCCTCTTCCATGAGCACGTCAAGATCGGTCAGGTCGCCAGGGTCGAAGGTCCGCACGTCGAGATTTACTCCCACCGCAAGTCGGTCGAGATGCCCCCGTCGATCGTGGCCATGATCGCCACCGACGAGGCCGGTGCCTCGGTCGCCCATGAGGTGGCCCTGCAGATTTCGGCCATGAATCCCAAGTGGCTCTCCCGTGATGACGTCCCCACCGATGTCGTGGAGTCCGAGCGTCGTGTGGCCACCGAGAAGTCCCAGGCCGAGGGCAAGCCTGAGCAGATCATCCCCAGGATCGTCGAGGGCAGGCTGAATGCCTTCTTCAAGGAGAGCGTCCTGCTCGAGCAGCAGTACGTCAAGGATTCCTCCAAGACCGTCGGCGACCTTTTCAAGGAGGTGGGTGGCGAGGCCCTGGCCTTCGCCCGCATCGAGGTCGGCAAGGGTGACGAGGAGGAGTAAATCCGCTCCGGTGCCGATTGCGCACGGGTAGATTCTCACCGTTCAGAGGAGGTGACCCATATGGTCGCCTCCTCTCGTCATGTCCGGGGGAGGGAAACCAGGTGGAGGCCGGGTGCTTGTCGGTCTTCAGCGGTATCCTGAAAGACGGTCCATTTGCTTGGTTTTACAGCAGTAAGGAAGGTTCCCGCATGACCCGATCCGACAGACTTGAGAGCGAATCATTCGGAGGACGTTCCCTGCGCAGCGTCGTGGATGGCGCAACGAGCGGCGGGCAGTCGAC
Source organism: uncultured Bifidobacterium sp. (assembly GCF_945269915.1). Classification (GTDB taxonomy): domain Bacteria; phylum Actinomycetota; class Actinomycetes; order Actinomycetales; family Bifidobacteriaceae; genus Bombiscardovia; species Bombiscardovia indica. Next base: position 32,385 of record NZ_CALYOY010000009.1, read on the forward strand.
CCCGAGAAGGGTGCTTCTCAAACTGTCGGGTGAGGCATTCGGCGGCGGCCGGGTAGGCATTGATGTCGACGTGGTCCAGCGCGTGGCCAAGGAAATCGTCCAGGCCGTCAAAACCGGAGTCCAGGTGGCCATAGTGGTCGGCGGTGGGAACTTCTTCCGTGGGGCCGAGCTCAGCCAGGCCGGCATAGAGCGCTCCAGGGGAGATTACATGGGCATGCTGGGCACGGTCATGAACTGCCTGGCCCTCCAGGACTTCCTTGAGCAGGCCGGTCAGGCCACCAGGGTGCAGACCGCCATCACCATGGGTCAGGTCGCCGAACCCTACATCCCCCTGAAGGCCATCCGACACCTGGAAAAGGGTCGTGTGGTCATCTTCGGAGCCGGTGCCGGGCTTCCCTACTTCTCGACCGACACGGTCTCCATCCAGCGTGCCTTGGAGATTCACTGCTCCGAGGTGCTCATGGGCAAGAACGGGGTGGACGGTGTCTACACCTCAGACCCCCGCAAGGATCCGTCGGCCCGTATGTTCACCCGTCTGAGCTACCAGCGCGCCCTGGTCGACAACCTGGCCGTCATGGATGCCTCGGCATTGTCCATGGCCAGGGACAATGCCATGCCGATTCGGGTCTTCGGACTTGAGGGGACCGGCAACGTCACGGGTGCCCTCCAGGGTAAGGAACTCGGCACACTGGTCATGAACGGGCAGGACACCGCCCGCTGACCGTACAGCCGCCGTCTTGGTCCAAGCGGGCCACAGGCCGTAGAGTAGTTGACAGGCAGAGCCTGCAGTGAGCAGGAATGCACCCAGCAGCAAGGAGCAGATCATGACCACAGTGGTGGATCAGGCCAAGACGCAGATGGACAAGACCATCGAGGCCACCAAGGAGAACTTCGCGGGAATCAGGACGGGCAGGGCCAATCCTTCCTTCCTCAATGACATCATGGTGGACTACTATGGTGCACCCACCCCCATCAAGGCCCTGGCCTCCATCGGCGTGCCCGAGCCCAGGACCCTGGCGGTGACCCCCTTCGATGCCTCCCAGGCCGGCGCGGTCGAGAAGGCCATCAGGGACTCCGATCTGGGTGTCAACCCCAATCGTGACGGCAACGTGATTCGCGTGACCATGCCCGAACTGACCGAGGACCGTCGCCGCGACTACGTCAAGATCGCCAAGACCAAGGCCGAAGAGGGCAAGGTCGCCGTTCGCAACATCCGCCGCAAGGTCAAGGAGGATCTGGAGGCCAAGGTCAAGGACGGCGACCTGGGTGAGGATGAGGGCAACCGGCTGCAGAAGGAGCTGGAGACCATCACCAGGCAGAAGAGCGATATGATCGATCAGCTCCTGGAGGCCAAGGAGAAGGAGATTCTCGAGGTCTGATGCACTCGGAAGGGTCCGCCATTCATGAGTACTAAGGAAAACCCCGCCCAGAAGGCAGGTCAGGATGCGGTCGCATCCCTGAACAGGCGTACCGGTCGTAACATGCCCCAGGCGGTGGCCACCGGCGCCCTCCTGGTGGTCATCATCCTGGCCTGTATCCTGGTCCGCATCGATGCCTTCATCTTTCTGATCGTCATCTTCATGACCCTGGGGCTCTGGGAGCTCAGGGTGGATTTCGCCACCGTCGGTATGCACATACCGGTGGTGGAGCTGTGGGTCTGCTCAGCCGCCACCATGTTGGCCTCCTTCTACGCTCCCGACCATGTGGCGGTCATGACGGTCGGAGTCCTGGTCACGGCCCTGGTCGGGGCGCTTGCAGCCACACGAAGGCACCACCTGGGAGGCCGCCTGGTCAAGGCGGTCGATGCCAAGTTATCGGGCAAGGACGCTGATACCACGGCCGACGCCTCCTATGAAGCCGAGGGGGGAAGGTCACAAGCCGGCAGCCTGGCCAATGTCGGTGTCACCATTTTGACCGTCATCTACATCACCCTCCTGGCCTGCCTGATCACCCTGCCCACCACCTTCGGGGGGCACCCTGCCGCACATGCCTTCATGGTGATCTTCCTGCCTGCCCTGAGCGATATCGGAGGGCTCCTCTTCGGGTCCCTCTTCGGTCGGCACAAGATTTCACCCCGCATCTCTCCCGGCAAGTCCCTGGAAGGGTTGACCGGCTCCATGCTCTGCTGCCTGGTCGGCGCATTGGTCATCTTCGCGGCAACCTATCCCATGGCCGACTGGGGACGGATCTGGTGGGTCGCCCTGGTCATGGGCATCATGGTCGGGGCCACCGGCACCTTCGGTGATCTGAGTGCCTCGCTGATCAAGAGGGACTTGGGCATCAAGGACATGGGCCACCTCCTCAAGGGGCACGGTGGGGTGCTGGACAGGGTGGATTCCATCCTCATGTCCGCACCCTTCATCACACTGGTCCTTTTGACCACTGGTCTGTGACCAGGATGACGGTCTGTTCGCCTGCCGACAGGTCCAGGGTTTCCAGGAATTGTTCAAACGGTAGATATCAGGATGGGGTCGAGATATGACAGACGAAGAGATGGACGGTACCAAGCCTGAAACCGGTATCACCCCCGGGGGTGGGGAGGGTGATTTCAGGGACGTCCTGGCTGCCGACCATGCGCGTAGGGGAAAACCACCACGGCACTTCGTCGACATGGACCGGGAGGAACGCCAGGAGGTATGTGGTGAGCTGGGTCTGCCGAAATTCCGTGTCTCCCAGCTGGCCAACCATTACTTCAACCATCTATCCACCGATGCCGATACCTTCACCGACATCCCCGCGACCGGACGAAAGTCGGCGGCCGAACGGTTCTTCCCTGACCTGATCACCCCGGTGACCGTCCAGAAGGCGGACCAGGGCACGACCGTGAAGACCCTCTGGGAGCTGTTTGACGGGTCGAGGATCGAATCGGTCCTGATGCGGTATCCCACCAGGGCCACACTCTGCATCTCCAGCCAGGTCGGCTGTGGAATGGGCTGCCCGTTCTGCGCCACCGGTCACCTGGGTCTGACCAGGAACATGTCGACCGGTGAGATCCTCGAACAGGTCAGGGCGGCCTCCCACATGATGCGATCCGGCCAGGTCGCCGGAGGCCCTGGGCGGCTGAGCAACATCGTCTTCATGGGGATGGGGGAGCCCATGGGGAACTACCGTGCCGTCCTTTCCGCCGTCAGGCAGATCAGCGCCCTTCCGCCCAAGGGGTTCGGTATTTCGGCCCGCAACATCACCATTTCCACTGTCGGAGTGGTTCCCGGCATCCGCAAACTGATCAAGGAGGGGATCCCCGTCCGTCTGGCCGTCTCCCTCCATGCGCCCAGCGACAGGCTGCGTGACGAGCTGGTTCCCATGAACCGCCGCTTCAACACCACCCAGGTCCTGGATGCGGCCCATGACTACTATCTGGCCAGCGGCAGGCGGGTCAGCATCGAGTATGCCCTGATGCGGGGCATCAACGACCAGGCCGAGCACGCCCGCCTCCTGGCCAAGCGGCTCAACCATTACGGGGATGACTGGGCACACGTGAATCCCATCCCCCTGAACCCGATCGAAGGGTCGCGTTGGACGGCCTCCAAGCCTGAGGACGAGCAGCGCTTCCTGGATATCCTCCATGGGGCCGGTGTCGCCGCCACCATGCGGGATACGCGCGGTTCCGACATAGACGGGGCCTGCGGCCAGCTGGCGGCCAAGTCCATCAGGCTCCAGGCCTGATCCGGTCGGGCTCATGCGGACCTGTCCGTTCTGTAATGTGGACACCCGTTGATGGGCCGTAGGATCCGGCACTAGGGTGGTGCCTCAAGAAGACTGGTCCGGGCGAGGAAGGTGGGTGGCATGACGGTAGCGGTTCGTGTCATTCCCTGTCTGGATGTCGATCAGGGGCGAGTGGTCAAGGGGGTCCACTTCAAGAACCTGCGTGATGCGGGTGACCCGGTCGAGTTGGCCTCGACCTACTACAACCAGGGTGCCGACGAACTGACCTTTCTGGATGTGACCGCCTCGGGGAGCGGCCGGTCCACCATGGTGGACCTGGTAAGGCGTACCGCCGACCAGATTTTCATCCCCCTCACCGTCGGCGGGGGCGTGCGTACCCCGGAGGATGTCGACACCCTCCTGCGGTCGGGGGCCGACAAGGTCGGCATCAACACGGCTGCCATTGTCAATCCGAAGGTCATCGGCGATATCGCCGCACTATTCGGTCGTCAGGTCCTGGTGCTTTCGGTCGATGCCCGCAGGTCCACTGCAAAGGGGGTCACCTCGGGGTATGAGGTGACCACCATGGGGGGCCACCAGTCCACCGGGATCGATGCCGTAGCCTGGGTCAAACAGGCCCAGGAGCTGGGTGCGGGTGAGATCCTCCTCAACTCCATGGATGCCGACGGCACCCGTCAGGGATTCGACCTGGAGATGATTGCCGATGTGCGCAAGGCAGTCTCCCTTCCCCTCATTGCAAGCGGTGGTGCCGGCAAGGTCGCCGACTTTCCCCCTGCAGTCAAGGCCGGGGCCGATGCGGTCCTGGCGGCCTCCGTATTCCATTTCGGCCAGGTGTCCGTCCAGGAGGTCAAGCAGGCGCTCCAAGCGGCCGGGTATCCGGTTCGATGGCAGGCCTGAACCAGCCCTGATGAATCCATGCCGCCTGGTGTTTCCAGGCCGGGCGGGAGCACCACACCCTACAAGGAAGAACAGACCGGGATCGGTCGGATGAGCCGAAGCAACAAGGAGGTTGGGGACCAATGTCACAGTCCTCGAGCAAGAAGGAATCGCAATTGGACCCGGAGACAGCGGCCAGACTCAAGAAGGATGACCAGGGTCTGGTGGCCGCCGTCATCCAGCAGTATGACAGCCTTCAGGTGCTCATGGTGGGGTACATGGACGAGGAGGCCCTCAGACGGACCCTGACCACGGGCAGGGTCACCTTCTGGTCGCGGTCCCGGCAGGAATACTGGCGTAAGGGAGACACTTCCGGGCACGTCCAGTATGTCAAGGGGGTCAGTCTGGACTGTGACGGTGACGCCCTCCTTGTGCAAGTGGACCAGGTGGGGGCGGCCTGCCACACCGGTGCCAGGTCATGCTTCGAGGCCGGAGGACCCTTGCAGGCGGTCCAGGGCGGCCGGGTCCAGGGCGATGCCCAGGAAGTGGATGGGGACGCGGATGCAGACAGACGCTAAGGTAAAGGGAGTGAATACTCATGAGGCTGGAGGGAAGGGCTCTATGACCGTTTTGGACGAACTGGTGGCCGGTGCCGTGGAGGATGCCAGGGCCCGGGTGCGGGAAATCCCCCTGGAGAGGCTCAAGAAAGAGGTCCGTCAGCTGAAGCGCAGGCCCCTGGATGCGGCCCTCCTTCTCAAGGAGAGTGCCGGCATTCCCGTCATCGCCGAAATCAAGCGTGCCTCGCCCTCCAAGGGATTCCTGGCGGACATCAAGAACCCGGCCGCACTGGCCAGGGAATATGCCAACGGAGGGGCCTCGGCCATATCCGTCCTGACCGAGGGCAGGCGCTTCCTGGGTTCCCTCGACGACCTACGCCAGGTCAGGGAGGCTGTCGGCATCCCCGTCCTCAACAAGAACTTCATCGTCTCCGACTATCAGGTCTGGGAGTCCAGGGCCAACGGGGCCGACATGATCCTCCTGATCGTGGCCGCCCTGGATGACACACGGCTCAGGCATCTTCTGGTCCTGGCCGAGAGTCTGGGACTGACCGCCCTGGTTGAGACCCATGACCGGAAGGAGATCGATCGGGCCATAGCGGCCGGTGCCAGGGTGATCGGCATCAACGCCCGGAACCTGAAGGACCTGAGCGTCGATGTGGACCAGTATGCCAGGCTGTCCTCCAACCTGCCCGAGGATGTGGTCAAGGTGGCTGAATCCGGGGTCTTCGGCACGGTTGAACTTGAGCAGTATGCCAAGGCGGGGGCCGATGCGGTCCTGATCGGGGAGGGGCTGGTCACATCCCAGGACCAGGAGGGGACTGTCCGGATGCTGGTCCAGGCAGGTCACCGGTTCAAGGCCTCCCAGGCCATGCCCCTCTCGACCCATGACGGCCCCTACTTCGGCCCCTATGGAGGGCGGTACGTCCCCGAGGCCCTGGTGGGTGCCCTGAACGAGTTGGAACGGGTATACGGGCAGGCCAAGTCCGATCCGGACTTTCAGAAGGAGCTGGGCAGACTCAACCATGTCTATGTGGGGCGGCCATCGGCCCTGACTCCTGCCCCCCGGTTCGCCGAGTTGATCAGCGGCCGGGTGGGCGGTCAGGTAAGGGTTTTCCTGAAGCGGGAGGACCTGAACCACACCGGTGCCCATAAGATCAACAACGCCCTGGGCCAGGGCCTTCTGGTCAAGCGGATGGGGAAGAACCGGGTCATAGCCGAGACCGGGGCCGGTCAGCACGGAGTGGCCACGGCTACGGTCTGCGCCCTCCTGGGATTCAAGTGCCGCATCTACATGGGCCAGATCGACGCCCGTAGGCAGGCCCTGAACGTGGCCAGAATGCGGATGCTTGGGGCGGAGGTCGTCGAGGTGACGACCGGGACCAGGATTCTCAAGGATGCCATCAACGAGGCCCTGCGCGACTGGGTGACCAACGTGGAGACCACCCACTACCTGCTGGGTACCGTGGCGGGTCCGCATCCCTTCCCCACCATCGTCAGGGACTTCCAGAAGATCATCGGCGAGGAGGCCTCCGACCAGCTTTCGGCATACGGCATCGACCATCCCGACGGGGTGGTGGCCTGCGTCGGTGGCGGGTCCAACGCCATCGGCATCATGAACACCTTCCTTGACGATCCCCGTGTTTCCCTCTACGCTTACGAGGCCGGGGGAGACGGGCCCAAGTCCGGTAAGCACGCCATCCGTCTGACCCCCGGTACGGGCCAGATCGGTGTCTTCCAGGGGACCAGGTCCTATCTGCTCGAGGATGACCAGGGGCAGACCCTGGACACCTATTCGATTTCCGCAGGTCTGGACTATGCATCGGTAGGGCCGGAACATGCCTGGTTGCACGACCTGGGTCGGGTCCGGTACGACTATGCCACCGACCAGGAGGCCATGCAGGCCTTCAGCGATCTTTGCCGCACCGAGGGAATCATCCCGGCCCTGGAATCCTCGCATGCCCTGGCCGGTGCCACCAAGGCCGCTGCCGACCTCCTGGGCAGGGGGGTCGAGAATCCCGTCATCCTGATCAACATTTCGGGAAGGGGCGATAAGGACGTGGCCACGGCGGGCAGGTGGTTCGGATATCTGTCCGAGGAGGAGGCCAGCGCCTTGGAGGCCCAGGGCGGACAGGACAAAGGCGGTCAAACGAAAGAGGAGGACCGATGATGGTCGACCAATCAAGACAGGCAGCGGCCCCCGCCCAACCCAGGGGATTCAGCCGCAGGACCAGTCCGGTGGCGGCCACCCTGGAGGCTCTCCGCCAGGAGGGCAGACCCGCCTTCATCGGGTACTTCCCCTATGGATTCCCTGACGAACCCACCTCCCTGGAGGCCATGCGGGTCATGGTCCGGAACGGGGTCGATATTGTCGAGATAGGGTTGCCCTACAGCGATCCGGTCATGGATGGTCCCGTGATTCAGGCGGCTGCCAAGTGCGCCATTGACCAGGGGGTCACGGTCGGAGGTGTCTTCGATGCCGTCCGGCAGGTCCAGGAGGATGGCGCCAAGGCCCTGGTCATGAGCTACTGGAACCTGATCATGCATTATGGGGTGGCCGAGTTCGCGGAGGGGATGGCCGATGCCGGCGGTGCAGGACTGGTCACCCCTGACCTGATCGTCGATGAATCGGGGGAGTGGATCGAGCAGTCCGACCGGTATGGTCTTGACCGGATCTACCTGGTGTCGCCCGATTCCGCAGATGATCGCTTGGAGCTCACATCACGCGCAGCCAGGGGGTTCGTCTATGCCACCTCCCGGATGGGTGTGACCGGCGAACGGACCAGTATGTCCGGGTCGGCCAGGGAACTGGTGGCCCGGGTCAGGCGTGCCGGAGCTCCTTACGTCTGCGTGGGCATCGGTGTCTCGACCGCCCAACAGGCCTCCCAGGTCGGTGCCTATGCGGACGGGGTCATTGTCGGTTCCGCCCTGGTTCACTGCCTTCTGGATGACCAGGGCAGACCCCGCAAGGACCGCAAACGAGCCCTGGACGACCTGGCTTCCGTCTGCTCCGACCTGCGCTGGGGCATCAGCCAGGTCAAGAGGTGACGGGGCTGTAAGGTCCAGGGGCTAAACTGTGGGTCTTATGACGTTTGCCTACATTCCATCGCCAGGAATATCCAGCATTCACATGGGGCCGGTCACCATCAGATTCTATGCTCTGACCATGCTTCTGGCCATCGTCGTGGCCGCCTGGATCACCGCCAGACGCTGGAGGAAGGTCGGTGGACGGTCCGAGCAGATCCTGGACATCGCCATCTGTGCGGTACCCGCCGGCATCATCGGTGCCCGGCTCTACCATGTCATCACCACCCCCGAGCGGTACTTCGGGGCCAAGGGTAACCCTGCCGACATCCTCCGAATCTGGCAGGGCGGCCTGGGCATCTGGGGGGCCATCCTGCTGGGAGCCCTGGCAGCATGGGCCTGGTGCCGCCACAAGGGCTATCCGACCGCCCTCCTGGCCGACACCGTGGCCCCGGCCCTCCTGGTGGCCCAGGCCATCGGGCGTCTGGGTAACTGGTTCAACCAGGAGCTCTACGGGGCTCCCACGACCCTGCCCTGGGGACTGAAAATCGATGCCGCAGGTTCCGCCATCGGCAGCAGCGAGCAATGCTATGACGGAGCCACCTGCCCAACCGGCACCCTCTTCCAGCCCACCTTCCTCTACGAGATGATATGGAATCTGATCGGGGCGGCCCTCCTGGTCTGGATCGGTCACCGGGCCATCAGGATCCTCAAGGCCGGTTCCCTCTTCGCCCTGTACGTCATGTGGTACACCATGGGGCGCACCTGGATCGAGGCCCTCCGCATCGACTTCGCCCACGAGTTCCTTGGGGTCAGGGTGAACGTCTGGGTCTCCATGACGGTCTTCCTCCTGGCCGCTGTCGCCTTCGTCATCATCCTGCGCAGGGGCAAGCCGACCTCCCTCCTGGCCGAAAAGCTGCGGACCATCACCGAGCTGGAGAAACGGCAGGAGGCCATCTGCGAGGGCAGTCGGGACAGGGACGCCCGGGCCGGTAACCACGATGGGCACGACCAGGGCTTGAATTAGGGTCACCGGTCTGTCGTACAACATAGAATGAGATTCATGAGCATTCAGATAGCACCCAGCATCCTTTCCGCCGATTTCGCCAACCTGGAGCGGGACCTCAGGGCCATTTCCACGGCCGACATGGTCCACGTAGATGTGATGGACCATCACTTCGTCCCCAACCTGACGCTCGGGGAGCCCGTGGTGGAACGGATCTGCCAGGTGACCGACCTGCCGGTCGATGTGCATCTGATGATTGAGGACCCCGACCGATGGGCCCCGGAATTTGCCAAGCTGGGTGTCGCATCCGTCACGTTCCATACCGGAGCCGTCCATGCCCCGGTCCGCCTGGCCCGCCAGTTGCACAATATGGGCGTCAAGGCCTGTCTGGCCGTGCGACCTGCCGAGCCCGTCGAACCCATCTTCGACATCCTCGAAGAGTTCGATATGATCCTGGTCATGACCGTGGAGCCCGGCTTCGGCGGCCAGAAGTTCCTGGACAACCAGATGGCCAAGACCCGTCGTCTCCGCAACGAGATAAGCGCCCGTGGGCTGGGAACGCACATCCAGGTGGATGGCGGGGTCAGCCCAACCACGGCCCCCATCGTCGCCGAGGCCGGAGCCGATGTCCTGGTGGCGGGTTCAGCCGTCTATGGGGCGGATGATCCGGCCAAGGCCATCGACCAGATCAGGCGGGCCGCCCAGGAACGGTACAGGGACTGACAGGTCCGGACAGAAAGAACGGGGGACGATGACCAATGAAGACCTTCGATGAGCTGTTCAAGGAGCTCTCAGCCAAGGCCAGGGAGCGCACAGTTGGTTCACTTACCGTGGATGAGTTGGACAAGGGTACGCACTTCATCGGCAAGAAGATCGCCGAGGAGGCCGGTGAGACCTGGATCGCGGCCGAATACGAGGGAGCGGATCGGACTGCCGAGGAGATGAGCCAGCTGCTGTATCACCTGCAGGTCATGATGATCGACAGGGGCATCAGCCTGGAGGATGTCTACCGGCATCTGTGAGCCACCCTTCCATCCGTCATAGATTCGCTGCCGTACTAAGGAGGTCACCATGCTGAAGGTTGCGGTACCCAACAAGGGCATGCTGTCACAGCCGGCATGGAGGTTGCTGTCAGAGTCGGGATACCGGCTGCGCTCCAACGACCGGCAGCTGGTGGTCGAAGACGTAGACAACGGCATAGAGCTCTTCTATCTGCGGCCCAACGACATTGCGGTCTATGTCGGCTTGGGTACGGTCGATCTGGGCATCACCGGGCGCGATCTCCTGCTGAACTCCGGCACGCAGGCCGTCGAGGCCCTGAAGCTGGGTTTCGGCGTCTCGACCTTCCGTTTCGCGGCTCCTGATTCCAGTCCCATCCGTACCCTGCAGGATGTGGACGGGAAGCGGATCGGCACCTCCTTCGACCGGCTCCTTGAGGACTACCTGGCTGGTAAGGGACTCAAGGCGGAACTGATCCATCTGGATGGGGCCGTCGAGTCCTCCGTTCAACTCGGGGTGGCCGATCTGATTGCCGATGTGGTCTCCACCGGCACCACCCTGCGCAATGCCGGCCTTCGCATCTTCGGGGATCCCATCCTCCATTCCGAGGGGATCCTGATCAGGTCGCCCCATCTGGATTCCGATGATGAGCGTCTGGCCGTCATGTCTCGGAGGCTGGAAGGCGTCCTGACCGCCCAACGCTATGTCCTGATGGACTACGACATCCCCGTCGAACGTGTCGCCGAAGCGGTCGGAATCACCCCGGGCTTCGAATCACCCACCGTTTCGCCACTCCACGACAAGCAGTGGGTGGCGGTCAGGGCCATGGTCCCCAAGGATCAGGTCAACAACCTCATGGACCGTCTCTACGGGGTGGGGGCACGCGCCATTATCGTCACGGCCCTCCAAGCTTCTAGAATGTAGCATGATGGCTCTGATTGATCGAATTTCGCGCAGCAGGTACAGTCCTGAACCAAGGTCGGTGATATTCACCATCCCCAACGTCATCAGCCTGCTTCGTATCTGCTCCATACCCCTGATTGCCTACCTGGTGGCAAACCGACATCTGATCATATCCCTGGTGGTGCTTCTCATATCGGCCCTTTCGGACGGGGTGGACGGAATCATCGCCCGGCGGTTCAACCAGGTGAGCAAGCTTGGGCAGATTCTTGATCCGGTGGCCGACAGGTTGCTGATCCTTTGTTCGATCCTGGCCCTGAGCATCGCCGATATCCTGCCCTGGTGGCTGATGGTACTGGTGGGGGCGCGCGATGTCCTTCTGGGTATCCTGACCCTGGTCCTGGCACAGCATGACTACGGTCCCCTCCCTGTCCACTTTGCAGGGAAGACGGGGACGGCTGTTCTGATGCTGGCCATACCCGCCCTGATCTTTGCCGACGTGGGGCGCACCCCCCTCTTCCGTATCTTCCATCTCGTGGCCCTGGGCGCCGTCATTTGGGGGGTGGCCCTATACTGGCTGGCCGGATTGATATACGCCTATCAGGGAATAGGCCTCCTCAGGTCGGACAGCGATCATGACTGACCCCAGCCCAACCCCGGTTTCATTCCCCGTGCCGCCCGACCGTGCCTTGATCCACCGGAGGGCGGTCTTTTCTCATTCGACGGCCAACCTGGAGACCAGGTATGTGGACCGCACGACGGTTGACAGCGCCACCGCGGCCGTCCATCGCAGGAGGCTTGCCGACGAGTCCCTGCGGCTGATCGATGACTTGACCAACCGGCCCATGGACCCCATGTTCGAGGATGCACGCCTGCTGCCCAGGGAGGACCGCTCCATCTTCAGCATCTGGCTCAACCGCATCCTGGTCTTTGCCATCTGCGTCCTGGTCGGGCTGGCAGGGACAGGCATTGTCCAGGTGCTCCACAAGGATCCCCGTCAGAAGGTCCGGGAGAAGCTGATCTCCCAGGTGGAGGATGTGAACAAGCGTTCCGACGCACTCTCCCGAGACATCTCCTCGCTCAGGGGAAAGATCGAGGGTCTGTCTGCCAAGGCCGGAGCCCCTGCCCTGAGTCAGTCCCAGGCCCGGGATGACGTGACCAACGGGTCTTCTCAGGTCAGGGGGGAAGGCGTCGTCATCACCCTGGCCAACCCGATTGCCTCCAAGGATTCCCAGGACAAGGGTGACCCGATTAAGACCGTGACCGACCAGGATCTGCAGTGGTTCCTGGCCAAGCTCTGGTCGGCCGGAGCCGAGGCCATCTCCATCAACGGGAACCGGATCGGCACACAGACCTCGGTCAGGACGGCAGGACAGACCATCCTGGTGGGCACGGCCTCCATCCAGGCCCCATACCGGATCGAGGCCATCGGCGACCAGTCCCGGCTGGGAGACATCCTTCAACGCGAAGACCTCCAAGGCCGGCTCAGCAGTTTCAAAAAGGCCAATATCACGGTCAATATCTCCAAGGAGCGTGAAATCACCCTGAACGCCCTTGGACTTCCCAACCTTTCCTATGCCAAAAGGAGTCAGTGAATATGACGGCAGTACTCGGACTGGTTCTCGGCGTTGTAGCGGGCATCTTCCTGCAACCGGACATCCCCATCGGCCTTCAGCCCTACCTGCCCATCATGGTCGTGGCGGCCCTTGATGCACTGGTGGGTGCCATCCGCTCCTACTTCGAGCGCAGCTTCTCCGACCGGGTCTTCGTGGTCTCCTTCATATCCAACGTAATCACCGCAACCCTTCTGGTCTTCCTGGGCAACCAGCTGGGTGTGGGCTCCCAGCTCTCCACGGCCGTCATCGTGGTCCTGGGCATCCGCATCTTCTCCAACGTCTCATCCATCCGTCGTTTCATCTTCAGGGGATGACCACCAAATGAGGCCTTTCACGCATAAGAACGGAGACAGACTCCCCAAGAGCATCCCTCCCAAGGCCAAGGGGAGGGTGCATGCCAATGACGATGACACCCAGACCGGTGCTTTCCCGGTGGTGCGCCGCAGACCACCCAGATCGCTGAATGCCAACGCCAACCGGGCTCGTCTGGTCACCAGCGTACTGGTTGCGCTGATGTGCGCCCTCCTGGGTTTCGGTTACGCCGTTCAGGTCCACAACAACCAATCCTCCTACCAGTCACTCTCCGAGGAGGAGCTGGTTCGGCTCCTGGATGAGACCAGCACCCAGGTCGATAAGCTGGAGGAGCGCAAGAGCCAGCTCAACCAGCAGCTCGCCTCGATCAAGTCGGCCGCAGACAAGCAGAAGGAAGCCGCCAGGATCGCCCAGCAGAACGAGCAGAGCTCGGGCCTCCTGTCCGGGCGGCTTCCTGCCCAGGGCAGGGGAGTGGTGGTCACCATCTCCGAGGAGACCGACCGGGTCGACGCCACCACCATGTTCAATCTGATTGAGGAGCTCCGAAACGCAGGTGCCGAGGTCATCTCCTTCGGTGACGTGCGGGTGGTCACCAGCACCTATTTCCTGGATACCAAGTCCGGTCTGGAATGTGATGGGAAAAAGATGAAGGCTCCCTACACAATCAGAGCCATAGGCGACCCCGATGCCCTCCAGAATGCCATCCAGATCGCCGGCGGTGTGGGGTCCAGAATCAAGGTCCAATACCATGCCTCGGTCGGTGTTGAGCAGTCCAATAGTGTAAAAATCGACCAAGTTCGTCGTGGCCAGGATTATCAGTACGCAAAGACTGTAGAATAGAGCATTATGACAGAACCTATTCCAACTGCGGGAGAAACCACCATCATCGGTATGCCCGCTCTGAATATTCCGGTGACGTCCAATGGAGACCGCCCTCTGACCCAGGATGACCTGGATACGATGGCCCGGTTGCCAGAGGGTACGGCCCTGCTCATCTCGACCCGGGGAGCGGTTTCAGGGTCCCGGTACCTGCTCGACCAGGACCAGGTGAGTGTAGGCAGGGATCCCAAGGCGGACATCCTCCTCGATGATTCCACGGTCTCCAGGGCGCATGCCATCTTCCGTAGGGTTCCGGGCGGCTTCCAGGTCCAGGACACGGGAAGTCTGAACGGAACCTATGTCAACCGGGAACGGGTCGACCAGGCTGATCTGCACAACGGTGATGAGATCATGATCGGCAAGTTCCGGCTGGTCTTTTTCGACAACAAGGCGGTTGTCGCCAGGTAGTGACCGGTTCCACCAGGTAGGAGGAGTTACCATGACCGATCGGACGGGATCCGAGGGCGGGGGAGAGGTCTCTTTCGGCAGCCCGGACCATCTGATTCAGGGGGCACTCTTCACACCTGAGCAGGCCGAGGGAATCACCCGCGGATATGGGGGTACGGTGGCGGCCAAGGTGGCCGGCATCACCTACCGGCAGCTGGATTACTGGGCCCGGAAAAGGATAGTGGAGCCATCCATCAAGTCATCGCACGGGTCCGGTTCCCGCAGGCTGTATTCCTTCAAGGACGTGGTCATACTCGCTGTTCTGAAGCGGTTGCTGGATGCCGGGGTCAACCTGGTCAATGCCACGGCGACGGTTGCCTACCTGACCAGGAGAACCACGGCGCAACTCGAGGATGTCACGGTGGTCTGTGACGGGGGCCAGGTGATCGAGTGCAACGGGCCAGACCAGGTCTTCGCGCTGATGAAGTCCGGCAGGGCGGTCTTCGCGATTTCCGTGGGGGCCATCTGGCATCGTATGGATGTGGATCTGGAGACCTGCGACCATGTCGATCTGGAAAGTGGCCAGGTTCGTTCGGGCCTGCCCGACAGGCCCATTGATGAGCTGACGGCCATGCGGTTGCGTAAGCGCCTGGAGCTCCAGCACAGGCAGCGTCAGGAAGCTTGACCCTTCCGGCTTGTCGCTCTCGTGCGAATTCGCGCACACATGCGTGCACGCATTCAGGTATTCCCGAACTCCATGTAACTCACGTATGCAGCGGTACCCACAGGTGAATCTGTTCTGCTGTTATGAGCCTGACAGTCTGATTGACCATGAGGACCAGACATCGCACGGGTAGTGCTGGATGAGCGGGCATCCCATAATCGATATCCAATTTGACATAACGTACATTATCGGCGTCAAGTGAAACGACAATACTCTCGCTTGATCCGATCGTGTTCAGTGGTTTAGGCGAAATACTCGCCGACGGCCTCTGATAGCTGATCTATACGATCGATGATCCTGTAGGCCCCGTGATTCTTCAGCTCGTCAGGTTCCGCGTAGCCCCAGCCGCAGCCCAGGCAGTCCAGACCCATCCGCCGGGCCCCATCGGCATCTGTCCAACGGTCGCCGACCATGAGCGCCCTGTCGCCGCGTTCCGGAGAGAATCCCAGTCCTTCGAAGGCATAGGCGATGACCTTGTCCTTGGTTGCTCGGCTGGCATCGGTGCTGGCACCGTAAATCGCATCGAGATGATTCGTCAGGCCAAAGTGGTCGCAGACGGGAATGGCCTGATATTCGGGCTTGCAGGTGGCAACGGCCAGGATGAATCCCTGCTTCCGCATCACATCCATCTGGTCTATGATTCCGGGGAAAACGGATGCGTAGAGACAGCCGGGCACCCGGGCGTTTGGATTCGACGGATCGGGGAAGGCGTCCACAGCGGCATAGTAGTGTCGGTAAATCTGTACGCCGTGCTGGATCCGGCTTTCAGGAACATGGTTCCGCCTCAGGGAAACCGCGATGGACGGGCCGATGAACCTGCGCAGTGCGGCCTCATCAGGTATGGGAAGGTCCAGTTCCTCGAACACCTTGACCACCGATGCCAGTATGCCTGGATGGGATGAGGTCAGCGTGCCATCCAGATCCAGCAGCACTACCTTACGGGCTGTTTGGGTCATCGTATTCAAATTCCGGTTTCACCTCATCTGCAGGTCAAAAAATGTATGAAGAGCGATACGCGGACTCACTCATAGTCCGGGAACCAGCCTTCATGGTGCATCTTGAGCCGTTTGTCAAGCACGGTCTGCAGTTCCTCCTCGGAACGGCGTTCCAGGAGCATGTCCCAGTGGGTCCTGGTCGGCTTCCCGTTCTTGCCGATCCCCTCGTCCTCGTTGCCCTCCAGGTGGGCAATCTGACCGCAACGGCACTCCCAGTCCTGGGGAACCTCGGCGCCCTCGGCCAGGGGCAGGATGGTCCGATGGCCCTTGGGGCAGACATAGGCGACCTCACTGCGGGCCGCGAAGTCCACGTTCTGGTCCGATTCCAGTGACTTTGCCCCGATGCTCATGCCGCGAAGGCTGCGCTCTGCCATACTTCCTCCATTACGTTCAGGTCCTGTGCTTCCAAGCTACAGAACAGCTTTGACTTGCCTTTTATTCCGGGGCTTGGCCCTGGGCCTCACTCCACGCCGGTATATGCCACGATGCCACGGTTGACCTGGTCGGCGGCGATGCCGGCCCGGAGTGCCAGACGGTGTCCGCCCGACCCCAGGAAGGGTTCGACCTGGACGATCTGGGTGAGCACGTCCGAAAGGCGCTTGGCGTTCCGGACAAAGTCCCCGGCGGTCAGCTCCGTGTCCTTCAGGATGGTTGCGAGTGAATCTCCACAGGCCCAGTCGTAGACCGTCCGTCCCAGGCCGAAGTCCAGGTCGTCGGGCAGATCCAGCCCGGCATCCTCGCACTCGTCCCGGACCAGCTCCCACTGCCTGTTCATGGTGGCAATGGCTCCGGCCAGGGGGGAGGACCGGCGACCGGGATCACCCTGGTCCCCCACTCCCCTGCGCGATTCATAGACCATTCCCGACATGGCTGCGGCCAGTTCCTCGGGTTCCAGGTCATCCAGGATGCCCTTGTCGAGAATCTGGGCCAGGGTCAGGTCCTGTTCGCTGTATATCCGCCGCAGGAGCTGCCCCCGTCTGGTCAGTTGATAGTTCTCATCGTCGACCTGGCGGATGTACCCCAGGTCGGTCAGGATGGTGCAGATCCTGTCGAACTGCCTGGAGACCGAGCCGGTGCGAGACTCGTACCTGTCCTCGGCCTGTTGGAGTTCCTTGTTCTCGCGAATCCAACGGTTTCCCCACCGCATGTGCTTGGGGAGATCCGGGCACTGACGGCAGGGGTGGTTGCGCTCCTTCTTTTTGAGGTGCTCGATGTGCTCGTCGAGCCTCCTGAAGGCGCGGTTGCGCTCACGTTCATTGCGGAAGCGCTGCTTCTTGAGTTGTCGTCGATCGTTCTTCTGGGCCGAGGAGAGATCGGCCCTGATCTTCATAAACTCGATCAGGTCGCCGTGGCTGCACTGGGCCGCCTCGCTGTAGCCATCCAGGGCCTCGGTCAGGGTCCGGATTCTGGCCTCCAGTTCAGAGGCCGACTGGTTGGCCTCCCACTGGGCAAAGGAGTGGTCCAGGGTGTCGCGGGCCATGCTGTAGGTACTGGAATTGAGCAGGTTGACGGCCATGTTGAAGGTCGGTTTGAAGCTGGAATGCAAGGGATAGACGCGCTTGCTCGACAGGGCGGCCATGGTCTCGGGGCTGAAGTCGCGATGGTCAACCACCACCACATGTCCGATTTCGTCGATGCCGCGTCGGCCGGCCCGCCCGGTCAGCTGGGTGAACTCCCCCGGTGTCAGGCCCACGTGGCCGGTCCCGTCGAACTTCTCCAGCTTCTCGACCACCACGCACCGTGCCGGCATGTTGATGCCCAGGGCCAGGGTCTCGGTGGCGAAGACCACCTTGATCAGCCCAAGTTCGAACAGATGTTCGACTATCTGTCTGAAGAGGGTGACCACCCCGGCATGGTGGGCCGCGAAGCCCTGCTCCAGGGCGAACCTGAACTGGGTGAACCCCAGGGCCTTCAGGTCCTCATGGCTCAGCTGGCCCTCGGCCATGGAGTCCACGATCTGGTGGATTCGGTACGCTTCCTTGTCGGTGGTCAGCTGGAGACCCGCCCGGGTGCACTGTTGGACGGCCTGGTCGCAGCCTGTCCTGGAGAAGATGAAGTAGATGCCGGGCAGCATGCCCATGAAATCCAGCTCATCCACGACGTCGGCCCGGCTGGGGCGGTAGCGCTCCCCCTGACGGCGGTCCTGACGCCCGGCTCCCCCGCGTCCGTGGCGGTTCCGGCGATGGCGGTCGCCATCCTGTCCCCGTGCGCTCCTCCTGGCCTCGCCTTGCCTGTTGAGCTGTGCCAGTCGGTTGGCCAGACCGGGGTTGATCCTGCTGGTCTGCCGACCGGAGCCGTCATGCCTGTACAGGTCGATGATCTCCGGCTCGGTATGCCTGTCGGCCTGGACCAGAACATGCTGTTCCAGGGGTACCGGCCTACGCTCGGAGACCACCAGCTTGGTCTTGCCCCGAACGGATGCGATCCAGTCCGAGAAGTCCTCCACATTGGAGACCGTTGCCGAGAGCCCGACGATGCGGGTGGACCGGGGAAGGTGGATGATGACCTCCTCCCAGACCGGCCCCCGGAACCTGTCCGCCAAATAGTGGACTTCGTCCAATACCACATACCGGAGGGCCGAGAGGGTGGACGAGCGCTCATAGAGCATGTTGCGCAGCACCTCGGTGGTCATGACCACGATATCGGCCTCGGAGTTGATCGAGGTGTCACCGGTCAGCAGGCCGACATGGTCCTCCCCGTACCGGGCCACCAGGTCGTGGTACTTCTGGTTGCTCAGGGCCTTGATGGGGGTGGTGTAGAAGGTCTTGACGTTCTGTTCCTGGGCCAGGAAGACCGCGAAGTCTGCCACGATGGTCTTGCCGGCCCCGGTGGGTGCCGCCACCAGGACGTTCTGGCCGTCCTCCAAGGCCTCGATGGCCTCCACCTGGAACCTGTCCAGGGGGAAGGGCTGCATGTTCTGGAAGCGTCCGGAGGCCCCCGTCATGCGCCTGCGCTGCTTGTTGAACCTGGCATATCGTTGCGAGGGACTGAGCGTCTGGTCCGATTCCTGACTATCCTGATGATGATGACCTGACATATTCCTCCGATGATGGAGCCGGATTGACTGCCTGCCCCTGAATGGCTTGGACGGGATCGGCCATCCTTACCGATTGAAGTGCTTCCAGCGTGCCCAGGCTACCTCATGGTTCCTCCGCCTGGAGTCCTTGCGCCTGAGCAGGTCCGCATGGGCCTGGGAGTATCGGCCGGATGCCTTGCTCAGGGGCTGGGCGAAGAAAGGGCCTTCCGCCTGGTCCTGACGCCCGGCCTCACCGGCAGGCGGCTGGGGCATGTGCCGACTGATTGTTGCCCCAACCTGACCGATGGCCTTTCCGGCCCGGATGGCGTGGAGTATGGCATAGATCGCCCCAATGACCAGCATGGCAATCATGAACAGGGTCAACGGTATCCAAACCCATCCCGGCATAATCAGCTCCTTTTGCAGCCTGAAAGCGCCGAGTGCCTACTCGTCGCCGTGGTCGTCCCCGGCAAAGTCGTTGATGGTGATCTCCCGTTGGGCCCGCGCCAGGATCATTGTACGCATGGTCTTGGGCGCCACGGCGGTGATGTGCTTGGCGTGGGCGATGCAGAAGGCCACGAACCAGGAGTCCGAGGAGACGGTCAGGTGGACCTTCTGGCCGGTGCCGCACGGTTCGACCGATGCCCCCGGCAGGGACTTGATGTAGGGCAGGTCCGGCCTGTCGGTGATGAAAACCGCGGCCGTGCCGTTGTCGAAACTCCACTTGCGCAGCTCGCTGACCGGCACATCGGGAAACTCGACCTTGTGACTGGGTTTGACGATATCCGCATGCTCGATTCTGGCGATGCGGAGCACCTGCCACTGCCGGTTCCTGCCTGTCCCCTGTTTCAGGTGATGCGTTCCCTTGGATCCCGAACCCGAGTCGGAGGGGGCATCCTCGGCTGACGTGCCCTTGGCTGCGTCGCCGATATCGGTCCAGACGGCGGCATAGTAGACACCCTCATCCACGAAGATCTTGGCCGGGGCCACCACCTTCCGCCTGGTTCTGCCGGCGGCGTCGGTGTACTCCATGTCCAGGAGGGAATCGGTCTTGATGGCCCTGCGGACCACCGAGAAGCTCTTGGGCTCGGTCTCATACCCGGTCAGGCTCAGCCAGGGGGTCTCCCCCGGCCCCACGTGGGTGCGCAGACGCTCATAGAGGGATTCGGCCTGGGTGCGGGAATCCTCCGGCAGGAGGGGCGAATGGGCCAGGTAGTTGAGCGAGGCGGTCAGCATGCTCAGGTACTGGGGCGATATGCCAGCCAGGCGTTCCAGACCCAGGGAGTTGGTGGCGGAGACGATGCCGCTTTCATCCAGGAGGGACCAGTCGATGTCGAAGAACTGGCTGCCGGCCATCTCGCCGTCATCCGAGACCGTGGTCAGGGTGTTGATGTCCTTGCGGATGATGTTGACGAATTTACGCAGTTCGTCGGCGCTCCGGGGAGTGCCGACGAAGCGCTCGGCCAACTCGCTCAAGGAGAACTCCTCACCCAAGTGGGCGGAGAGGAAGAGCATGAGCCTGAGGCGGCGGTCGACCTCCGACCCGGTCTGGAAGGAGGAGGCACTGGCCCGCCTTGCGTGGGGCAGGTCCATATCATCATCATCCATGTCGATGGCGATGTGATCGGTCTTGTTGGAGCGTGCGATCTCCGGGGGGACCACGGTGGCGGCACCTGGACTGATGGATTCGTCGGCCAGTTGGAACCTGGTGGCGGCGTCCAGCCTGCGGTGGAAGGCGTCGACGGCCTCCTGAGGGCTCACGATGGAGGCATCCGGGTGCTCCAGGACGAACATGGCCAGGTCATCCGAGTCGGCATAGGCCACGTTCAGGTTCTCCCCGTCCACGTCGATAGTGGCGGCGAACCGGCGTGAGTCGATGACCTTGACGAGGTCATCGGGCAGGTGTTGGGTTCCCAGGCCGGGGGCGATGGAGTCCAGCCCCAGGCCCGGGATGGGCACCTGGGGCACGCGCGGGGTGGTGCGTGACAGGGGCCGCACCGGTTCCTCGCAGGCCTCCTGGGACATGGCAATGGAACGGGCCAGGTAGTTTGCGGCGGCCAGGACGGGCATCTCCTCCTGGGCGAAGTGCACACGGATGCGGGGCTCATCTCCCAGCTGCAGGCGGTAGGAGGCGAAATCCTGCCCCTCCGACTTGGAGGAGTATTCGGGTTGCCGGGATTCGATGGCGATGCCCATGGCGGCCAGCTTGGCCCGGTCCCTCTGGAACTGCTTGGCGAAGGCGGCCTTGGCGGCCTGGTCGGCCAGTTCACCGTATGAATCCGCATAGGCCTTGACCCGTTGGGCAATCTGCCGGGAGGTCAGCCATTGCGGGAAGGCGGAGGATAAAACGGCCAGGACATCAAGTTCGTGCTTGCCCCACTTGTCCGAGAATCGCCGTCTTCCGTTCGTGCCTTCTGCCATCAGTCCTCGCGTATCGTTATGGTTCGTACACCAGTGCGCCCTAAAACGCACTTCTCACTATCATAGATTCTTTTTGCTGCCGGTGGGTACCAAACACTGAAATACGGTACCATTTCTTGACAGGCTGAACCCCCCTGCCCGGGCCCTGGCTCAGACCCACTCGTCGGGCTCGACACCCTGGGGTCCCACGTACTGCCCATTGGGTATGTAGGAGGACCTTTCCGGGTCTTTCAGGTGGGCGTCCGAGTAGAGGGTGACATCCCTGCCGAAGGTCCAATCCCCCTCGATGGTGACGGAGCTGGCGGCGGCCAGATCGGGAACCCCGTAGGGGAAGCGATCATCGAAGTCCGAGATGTACTTGTAGTACCGTTCGTCCAGCTTCACATCGGGGAAGTCGTAGTTCCCGTCCTCCATCTCATAGGAGTCCGTCAGGTGGAACCGGTCGGATCGCATGATGAAGAGGTCGTTGGTGGTTTTGACGGGCAGGAAGCGCATCCTGTCCACCTGGACACAGGTGGCCCCCTCGAAGAGCGTCGCCGCGGACCCCATGGCCGTCTCCAGTTGGACCACGGGGGTGGTCGATGGGTCGGTCGGGTCGACGGTCTTCCGGTTTTCGATGATCGGCAGCGGGAGCACCCCTTGATGCTCCTCCAGCTTTTCCTTGAGAGCGTCCACCCTCACCCAGATGCTGTTGGTGTTGAAGTAGGGGTGCTTGTGGATGGACATGGCCGAGGCCCTGTCGCGGGGGTCGACCTGGGTCATCTCACGCAGGATCAGGTGACCGGTCTTCCTGTCTATGACGATGTGGCCACCCTTGCGATCGGCCTTGGTCCGCATGGCCACTTCGATCATGAAGGGGGAACCGGACTGGGCGAAGTGGCCGGCCAGGGTCCTGGACGGCCTGGCGCCCAGGTTGTCGGAGTTGGAGATGAAAAGATATTCGATGCCCTGGTCCTGAAGTGTGTCGAGCAGGCCGGACTCCCAGATGGTCGAGAAGATGTCGCCATGACCCGGGGGGCACCATTCCAGTTCGGGCTGGTCCGGGTAGGAGACGGGTTCGCCGGTCTCGACGATGATCTTGGGTTCGATGTGCTGGATGATCTCCGTGGGGACCGTGTCCGGGGTGAACCGCTTGTCCTGGTTGATCACCCGCATGGTGTCCTTGGATGTCCTGAAGGAATTCATGAAGATCAGGGGAAGGGGAACGCCCAGGCGTTTGCGGGCGGTCAGGACCTGCCCCAGGATGATGTCCAGGAATCGCATCTGCCGTGCCTTGTGGCGTCGAATCGGCAGCAGGGACTTGGCCTTCTCCAACCCCATGGAGGTCCCCAGGCCTCCGTTGAGTTTGAGGAATGCCGTCCGGGAGAAGGCTTCCAGGGCCATATCCATGTCCATGGTGTCATGAATCTCCTTGATGCGCGGGACGTTCTTGAGTGGTACCACATCGGATTCACGGACCTTGCCCCCGAAATCGCCACTGCTCCATGTTTCGTACAGGTGCCTGAACTGTTGAATGGAGAGGTCGCTCATACCCCCGGCACGCATCTTCGCGGCTGAGAGATCAAACCCTTGTTCGCTCATGAATCCCCTTTCGGGCTTATCGTGCTACTCGGAAACACCGTTCCGGAGTAATTCCATATGACATTCCATGATAGCAACCGCGCCCGTGCTCCCCCACTCGAGGTGCAGAAGGCGGCCAAAGTGGGGCGAGACTCGCCACGCTTGGAAGGACCGCGGCAATGTGCTAATATTTCTCCTCGGTGCTCATGCACTTCGGGCCGTAGCGCAGTTTGGTAGCGCACTTGACTGGGGGTCAAGGGGTCGCGGG
>NZ_CALYOY010000010.1 GCF_945269915.1 uncultured Bifidobacterium sp.
ACCTTGTCGAAGAAGCCCTTCAGCATACGCGGGATCTCATTTCACCAGACCGGCGTAACGGGAATCAACACATCGCAGGTTCCGAGCAACCCCGGGTACTTGGTGACCAGGGGATCCTTGGTTCCTCCGGCGTGGTAGAGCGAAAGCTCCACAGCGTCGTAGACGGGGTTGAACCTATCCATGTGAGGTCCATGAGGTCATAGACGATGCCATCAGTATCCAGGGAACGAATCACGGACCGGAGGATGGCAATGTGGGACTGCCATCCCAAGGGTGGCAGTGGACGATCAGGGCATGGGTTGGCTTCATGCTTCGATCCTTCCTCATAGGGACCGACGTGCGTTCAGCTTCTGGGCCTGGTATGGGGTGTTTCGGGACAGTTCGGGCGGGAGGTCCTTGGGCAGCTGCTGATGGGCCAGACCATGCAGCCCCATCAGCATCGGTTCGGTCATGACCATGCCCGGGACCGAGACCGTGATGGCGTCCTTCTGGTTGGGCCAGGGCACCGGGGAGAGCCGACCCTGGCGATCTGACGTGCCTGGTCGGCGAAACGGGAAGTTCATCCCTGCCCCAGGGCATGCCGGCATTGCGGGTGGCATCGATGGCATCCTCCAGTGGTGAACGTAGTGGGGTCCGGCAGGTCGTCGAACCCGATCGCTTCCGGTCCTTCCTGATTTCCTTCGGACGCTCCTCCCGGGCGGCCTCGCCCTCCTCGTCCTTGCTGGCCTTCTTCTCGTTCTCCGAGTACCGCATGACCCTGTCGCCGCAGGAAGGAAGGACCACAGTAGCCCTGGTCAGGACGTCGCCCAGGCTCGTATCCGGGTCATCCACGGCCGCCGGAATCGTTTGACCTGGCTGATCGACGGTCCGACGATGTGTATCAGGGCATCGATCAGGTGCGATTTTCTCAGATGGGATTCGTCGTATTCGCTGAGTCGAGCCCTCACCTTCCTTCCCGGTTGCGGCATCCCCTCGCGAAGGTGATACTTGATTGTGGACGCCGAAATCCTACTCCGGCGTGAGAGCTCAGCCGGTTTCATGCATTCCTTCTGAAAAACTCGTAGTCCCCATGACGGTGTGGTCGAGCGGTTTGAAGCAATTTCTACTGCATGCATTGAAAAACAATTATCTCATGTTTAAACCGCCCCGCCAGCCTGGCGGTCAGCTAGCATCGAGAATCAAGGATAGCGGTGGGATTCCTCAGAGGATTCACGAAGAGCTGACCCGATTGGACGGTAAGGAAGGGTAGCTATACTCGGGCCGGGTGAATTCCACTGGCGGGCATACCATATCGTCAGGAAGGGCCCGGCTGGATCCGGTTCGGATGAGTGAAAAGGAGGTTCCTGGCGGTGAGGACCATACTGGCCATCTTCAGGCGTGACCTCTGGCGGATATTGCGCAACCCCGTGGCCCTGGTGGTCACGATAGGTGTGGCCGTTCTTCCCTCCCTGTATGCCTGGTTCAACATCATGGCCCTCTGGGACCCATACAGCAACACCAAGAATCTTCCCGTGGCCGTGGTCAGCATGGACCGGGGCACCCAGTCGCCCCAGACCGGCAGACTCAACGCCGGGCGGTCGGTCATCCAGGAGCTGCGGTCCAACAAGAGCCTGGGATGGAAGTTCATGGACGACGACAAGACGGCCATCGACGAGGTCCATTCGGGCCGGTGTTACGCGGCCATCATCATTCCCGAACGGTTCAGCTCCGACCTGGTGGGCATCGTCGAGGGGACCGGGAGCAAGCCGGCCCTGAGCTACTACGTCAACGAAAAGAAAAACGCCATCGCCCCCAAGGTGACCGATACCGGTGCCTCCACGATTGACCAGGAGATCAACGCGGTCTTCGTCTCCGCTGTCAGCGACGTCCTGGCCGGGAAGGTCCTGGAGACCGCTGGTGACGCCAAGGAGGCGGCCAATCAGACCCGGAGCCAGGTGGTGGTCGACCTGGGTCAGACCATGGACCAGATCGACCAAATGACCGACCAGCTGGACCGGATCGACTCCACCATGGGGCAGGCCCGGCAGACCGTAACGGACTCCAAGCAGAACATCAAGAACCTCCAGGACCAGATCTCCTCCGCCCAGTCCACCCTGGGCAAGTCCCAGGGCACCATGACCCAGACCCGGGACGACAGTCTGAGATTCTCGACCGCCCTGAACCAGGCCCTGGCAGATGGAACCACCCACCTGTCCAAGGGTATAACCGATGTGAATACGGTGGCCGGTGGGATCACCTCGGGCCTGAACGCCACCCAGGACAGGGTGGATAGGGTCGACTCCAGCCTGGGGCAGCTGGTTGACGCCAACGGGAGGGCTATAGACGGGCTCCAATCCGGGCTGAACCATTCCGGCCTGCGCCCGGGAGACCCAGCCTATGACACCATCCAGCAGCAGATCACCAGTCTGGAGACCACCAACAGGCAGCAGAAGACCTCCCTGGACGCCTTCAAGAAGAATTCATCGGTTGCCCTGAAATCGGGCAAGCAGGCCACCTCGGACCTGAGCTCGGCCATGACCGCCACCGGCAGCACGGGCATCGCGGCCCTGACCACGGCCAGTCAGGGACTGACAGGCTCCACCATGCCCAATCTCCTGACAGGGCTGGATAACCTTAATGCTTCCAACGGGTCCCTCCAGGGCGCCCTGACCAGCCTGTCGACCACGGCCGCCCAGACCGCCACCCTGCTGGACCAACTTGATGCCACCATCGGTCAGGCCCAGTCCACCCTGGCCACGACCAAGACCTCCCTGATCTCGGTCAGGTCCGACCTGGACGGGGTCCGCACCGACGTGGCCGCCCTGGGGTCCTCGGCCGCCTGGAATCGGATATCCCAGACCCTGGGTCTGAGCCCCGAATCCTTCGGCAAGGCCATGGCATCCCCGGTGGAACTGGCGACCCACACGGTCTATCCGGTCAGCAACTACGGGTCCTCGGTGGCTCCCTTCTATACCAACCTGGCCCTTTGGGTGGGTGGCTTCATCCTGATCGCCATCTACAAGCTGGAGGTCGACAAGGAGGGCATCGGCAAGTGCAACGCCACCCAGGCCTACCTGGGTCGCTGGCTCCTCCTGGTCTTCGTGGGCTTCTTCCAGGCCCTGATTGCGACGGTGGGCGATCTGGCGCTGGGCATCCAGTGCCAGCAGCCCTTCCTGTTCGTCCTGGCCGGGGTTTTTGCCTCCTTCGTCTACATCAACATCATCTACGCCCTGGCCGCCTCCTTCCGGCATATCGGCAAGGCCCTGGCCGTGGTCCTGGTCATCCTGCAGATTCCAGGTTCCTCGGGCATGTACCCGATCGAGATGATGCCCGACTTCTTCAGGAACCTGAACCCCTGGCTCCCCTTCACCTACGGGATCAACGCCATGCGCGAGACCATCGGCGGCATGTACGGCTCCCATTACTGGCAGGATATGCTCCATGTCTTCTGGTACCTGCCGGCGGCACTGCTGATAGGCCTGGGGGTGCGACGGTACCTCCTCAACCTGAATGCCCTCTTCGATCGGCGCCTGGGTGCCACCGACCTGATGCTGACCGAACAGAACCACTCGGCCAGCCGCAGTCTGAACCTGGGCGGTCTGGTCCGGGCCTTCCTCGGCGGCGAGGGGGACTACCATGCCATCCTGCGACGGCGGGCGCATCGCTTCCTGGCCCTCTACCCCTCCCTGATCCGGGCGGGTCTGGCCCTGGTCCTCCTGCCGGTCCTCTTCCTGATTCTCCTCTTCAGCACCGAGGCCAAGATCGTCATGCTGATCGCCTGCATCGCCTCCATCGTCCTGATTGACACCTACCTGATCGTGGTGGAATACATCTGCGACAGCTATGTCCAGCAGTTGGGCATAGCCGAGCGGCCCGACGAGGACTTCCGTTCCCTGATCCTGCCCTCGGGACGGGTGCGACATCCGGGTCCCCCAGCCGTGACCAGGCTGACCGCGGCCGTCCGCGAATCCGCCCCGGGGCGTGACCATACCGAGACGGACCATGATGATGAGAACGAGGGCGATACCGCCTGGGCGGCATCGCGGGATGCGGTCGACCGGACCGAGGGTTCCGAGGGTGGTGAGCGTCGATGAAGAACATCTGGAGGATCTTCCGCAAGGATCTGACCGATGCCACCAGCAACGTCATCGCCATCATCGTCCTGATGGGGCTGATCATCGTTCCGGCCCTCTATGCCTGGTTCAACATAGCCGCCAGTTGGGATCCCTACAAGAACACCACGGCCATCAAGGTGGCCGTGGCCAACACCGACAAAGGGTTCAAGTCCGACCTGATCCCGGTCAGGATCAACGTGGGGGAGACGGTCACCAGCACCCTGCGGGCCAACGACCAGCTGGACTGGAAGTTCGTCAACCGCGACCAGGCCTTGGACGGGGTGCGCTCCGGCGAATACTATGCCGCCATAGTCATTCCCAAGGATTTCAGCGCGGACATGATGACCCTCTTCTCGCCCGACATGAAGCATGCCAAGCTCGAGTACTACCTGAATGAAAAGAAGAACGCCATCGCCCCCCACGTCACCGAGCAGGGGGCCGACACTGTGGCCACGACCATAGACAAGACCTTCGCCAAGACCGTGGGTCAGGTGGGGATCGATCTGGCCAGCCAGGTATTCACCTACTCCCAGAGTCCCCAGGTCCAGGACTACCTGGACAGGGCCACCGGCCATATCACTCAGATATCGGAGAGACTGACCACCACCTCGAAGCAGGTGAACGCCTACGCGGGACTCCTGGATTCCTCCGGGCAGATGATCGACTCCACCGGGAAGATCCTGGGAGAGTCCGACTCCACCCTTTCCAAGACCAGGGAGTCCCTGAACCGCGGTGCCAAGGGGGCCAAGGACCTGGGCAAGTCCCTCTCCGGTTCGGCCGATGCGGTCAACACGGCCCTGGACCAGGCCTCGGGGGCCTACGACACCATCTCCTCCAAGGTAGATGTCGCCTTTACCCAGGTGGGGAACCAGAGTGATGCGGTCAGCAAGCAGCTGGATGACCTGAGCAGCCGGATCAACGCCTCGGCCGCCAACTACGACCAGATGATCGCCGGCCTGGACGCCCTGCGCTCCTCCGTCCAGTCGGACACCAGCCTGACGCCCGCCCAGCGACAGGCCCTCCTGGACGCCATCGACCAGGCCCAAGCCAACATGCGCACCGCCCAGGCCGCCCAGCGCGACCTGGCCGACCACATCAGCCAGGCCTCCCAGGCGGCCAAGGATGGCAACGACAAGCTGGATGGCCTCCATCAGGACCTGAAGGATATGATCAACCAGGCCCGTACCTCCGTTGATCAGGTGCGCGACCAGTACAAGAGTGACCTGAAGCCGCGTCTGGACGACCTGGCCGGGTCGGTCGATGCCGTGGTCGCCTCGACCGACCGGCTCCTGACCGGCCTGGACGGCACCATCAGGGGGGCCCCGGGCCTGACCGGTTCCATGGCCGACGACATCAGCCACACCAAGGATCAGCTGGGGAGCATCTCCCAGCGGCTCGACCAGGCCTCGAAGAAGCTGACCGACCTGAGTGGACACCTGACCGAGGCCTACCAGGGCCAGGACATCAAGAGCGTCAAGTCCCTCCTGGCCGGTGATTCCGACACCCTGGCCACCCTCCTCGCCTCCCCGGTCGGTATCAACCGGCACGCCGTCTTCCCGGTCATGAACTACGGGTCGGCCATGACGCCCTTCTATACCATCCTCTCCATCTGGGTGGGTGCCACGATTCTCGCCGCCATGATGAAGGTGGCCATCTCCGACAGGAAGAAGGCCTCCATCCTCCGCCTGGGTTCCCTCCAGGCCGCCTGGGGCCGGGCGGACGCCGACCAGGGCGGCCCCGACGACCCCCATCCATGGGGAAGGTTCCGCCCCGAGTCCCCGGGCAACGCCCGCCGTTTCGGTCTCAAGCTCTACCAGGAGTACTTCGGCAGGTTCATGGTCTTTGCCCTCATGGCCATCCTCCAGGGGTGCCTCATCGGTCTGGGTGACCTCTTCTACCTGAAGGTCCAGTGTGTGCATCCGCTGATGTTCATCGTCGTGGCGGTCTTCGCCTCCTTTGTCTTCATGAACCTGATCTACACCCTGGTGGTCTCCTTCGGCGACATCGGCAAGGCCATCGCCGTCGTCCTTCTGGTCATGCAGGTGGCGGGCTCGGGCGGCACCTTCCCCATGGAGACCCTGCCAGGTTTCTTCCAAGGGGTCTACCCCTTCCTCCCCTTCGTCCACGCCATCGGGGCCATGCAGTCGGCCGTGGCCGGCATCTACGGGATGGAATTCTGGAGGGAGATGGGTGCCCTGGCCCTCTTCCTGGTCCCCTCCCTCCTGCTGGGCCTCCTCCTGCGTAAGCCGGTGATTCGTTTCAACGACTGGATCGTCCGGAACCTGGAAAGCACCAAACTCATGTGAGGGGACTTTTCATGGACAAGGTGATGCACCCCGCCCGGGCGATGTTTTCCGCCCATGGACGTGGCCCCTTCCGTACCGGACAAGCTGATATAGGGTTGAGTCATGACCGTTGAGCTGATTGACGAGGAACGGTACGACCAGATCATGCAGGACATCGTCCTGCCCGATCTGGCCGTCTGCCGTCATGAGGGGTGGATGACCTCACACGGAGCCCGAGGCAAGGGTGGTGTCCTGGTGGATGATGCCGATAGGGAGCGTTTCGATTCCAATGACCTTCTCCATTATGTCTGCTATGACCGCACCGAGTTCCAGGACAAGGCGTCCGAGCCCTGCCAGGCCTGTTGTCGGGGGGCCGTGGTCATCTCCTTCGGGTTCTCGGAATTCGCAGACAAGTACCAGGAGATGACCTGGTACTTTCTCATGCAGGGTTATTCGGTCTGCATCCTTGAGCACTGGGGTCATGGGTTCTCCGGACGGGGAGTGTCCGACCCGAGCCTGGTCTGGGTGGACCACTGGCAACGCTATGTGGCCGACCTGGCGTCCTTCTGCTTCCAGGTGGGCCAGTCCTATGCCGGTGACCGGCCCCTGGCCCTCTATGCCCACTCCATGGGCGGCGGGGTGGGGGCCCGGCTCCTGGAGCGTTTCACCACCCTGATCGACAAGGCCGTCCTCTCCTCGCCGATGATCGCCCCCCGGACCGGGTTCATGCCCCTGGTGGCCTGGACCACCGTCGACGGAGCCTGCCTGCTGGGGCAGGGGAAAAGGATGGCACCCGGGTTCGGCCCTTTCCGGCCGGAGGTGAACATGGACAACTACCCCCATGGCAGCCGGGCAAGGGTGGCTTGGTCCCAGCGGCAACGGCGTGACCAGGTCCGCTTTCAGACCAGCGCCGCCACCTTCGGGTGGGTCAGGGAGAGCATGGAACTGAGTCGGGCCATCCTGCGGCCCGGCCAGTGCAGCCGGGTGGAGTCTCCCGTCCTGGTCTTCCAGGCCCAGAACGACAGGTTCGTCCTGTCTGCGCCCCAGGACCGGTTCGTGGCCCAGGTGCGCGATGGGGGTTGCCAGGCCGATCTGGTCAAGGTCCCCAACAGCATGCATGAGCTGTACCAGATGCCCAATGCGGTTCTTGGTCCCTACCTGGAGCGCGTCTTCACCTTCCTGGAGGAGCCCTATCAGCTGGATAGGGAGGGGTAGTCCGCCATACGGCGGTAGCCTGCCCTGGCCCGGGTCGAACAGGGTCCGCCCGCCCCCGAAACCCAACAACGGAGGTCTCAGGGGCGGGCGGACCCTGGTTGCAGGTGTGCTGGACCCTGATTCGACTATCTTGGTCCGCTCACTTGTTCAGGACCTGCTCCGGGTCCTTGTCGAAGGTGTCGACGCAGTTCTGCGAGCAGAAGTAGTAGGTCTTGCCATGGTAGTCGCGCTTGGCTGCGGCCGTGGTCGGATCGATGCTCATTCCGCAGACCGGGTCGGTCACCTTGGCTGCCTGGTCCTGCTGCTTGTCGTGATGATGGAAGAGTCCCATCTTCTGTCCTTTCCCTTGGTTGTGTTCTTGATGGTTGGAAGTGCCGGTGCCCGCGGTCAGGGCGTCCATGTCGATGGGTTTGGGGTCCTTGACCGGCCTGGCCCTGAGCGGGGTGTGACGGAGCCGGTTGGCGTTGAGGACCACCGACAGGGAGGAGAAGGCCATGGCAGCCCCGGCGATCATCGGATTGAGGAGGAGACCGATGAAGGGGTAGAGGAGTCCGGCGGCGATGGGGATGCCCAGGCCGTTGTACCCGAATGCGAACCAGAGGTTCTGGTGGATGTTGCGCATGGTGGCCGCGGAGAGGTCGATGGCCTTGACCGCCGCGTTCAGGTCGCCCGAGACCAGGGTCACGTCGGCCGACTCGATGGCCACGTCCGTGCCGGTGCCGATGGCCATGCCCAGGTCGGCCTGGGCCAGGGCCGGGGCGTCGTTGATGCCGTCACCGATCATGGCCACCTTGTGCCCCTGGGCCTGGAGGGCCCTGACGATGCTCGCCTTGTCCTCGGGATGGATCTGCGCCACCACACGGGTGACCCCCACCTGGCCCCCCACCTGTTCGGCGGTGCCCTGGTTGTCGCCGGTCAGCATGATCGTCTCGATCCTGCGCTCGTTCAGGTCATGGATGGCCTGCTTGGAACCGGGCTTGACCTGGTCGGTCACGGCCAGGACCCCGGCCGGTCCGCCATCGATGGCCACGAAGATGGTCGTGCGGCCCTGGTCCTCCCATCCCCGGGCGGTGCCCAGGAGGGATTCCGCGCCAGACCGGCCGGACTCCTGGTCCGACAGGTCGATCCCCCTGCTTTCGAGGAGTCTGCGGTTGCCGACCAGAACATGTTGCCCGCCCCGCTGGGTTTCCCCGCCTGCCGGTTTCTGCACCCGGAAGGAGCCTGAGGGGAAGGTCGCATCGATGCCCGCGCCGGTCGCCGAGTCGAAGCCGGTCGTCGGGACCAGCTCCAGGTTCCGGTCCTGGGCGGCTTGGACGATGGCCTGGGCCAGGGGGTGTTCGGAATCGCTTTCGGCGCTCGCGGCCGCCCTGATCAAGAGGTTCCGGTCCAATCCCGATACGGTCATGGCATCGGCCAGTTCGGGCCTGCCCTGGGTGATGGTGCCGGTCTTGTCGAGAACGACGGTGTCGACGTCATGCGCCCCCTGGAGGGCCTCCGCGGACCGGTAGAGTACGCCGGCCCGGGCCCCGCGTCCGGTTCCTATCGTCACGGAGAGGGGGGTCGCCAGGCCCAGGGCGCAGGGGCAGGCGATGACCAGGACGGACACCGCCGCCACGATGCCATAGACCCCCCGGGGCATGGGGCCGAAGATCCACCAGGCCACAAAGGTCCAGATGGCCACCAGGATGACCCCGGGGATGAAGATGGACGATATCCGGTCTGCCAGTTTCTGAATGGGGGCCTTGGAGGTCTGGGCCGTCTTGACCAGGCGGATGATCTGGGCCAGGACCGTGTCCTGTCCGACCTGGGTGGCCCTGTAGCGCAGGGAACCCGTTCCGTTGACCGTGGCACCGACCAAAGAGTCGCCCTCCTGCTTGAGGACCGGCATGGGTTCGCCGGTCACCATGGACTCGTCCACCGAGGAGGAACCCGAGATGACCTGGCCGTCCACCGGCAGCTTTTCGCCCGGGTGAACCTGGATGAGGTCCCCGACGACCACATCGTCGACGGCGATTTCCTGGGTGGTCTCCCTGCCGTCCTGGTCCGTCCTGAGTACGGTGGCGGTCTTGGGTCTCAACCCGATCAGGGCGCGGATGGCATCTCCGGTGCCGCGCCGGGCGCGCGCCTCCAGGATCTGTCCAAGGATCATCAGGGTGATGATGGTGCCCACGGCCTCGTAGTAAGGCTCACGGCTGCCCTCGGGGAGGAGGTTGGGGGCCACGGTGACCACCAGGGAGTAAAGGAAGGCCGTGGCCGTGCCCAGGGCCACCAGGGAGTTCATCTCGGGGGTCCGGTGTGCCAGGGCCAGCCATCCGGTGCGGTGGATGGGCCATCCCGAATAGAACATGACGGGCAGGATCAGGATCAGCTGGACCCAGGGGTTCATCAGGATGTGGGGCATGGGGATGAACATGCCGAACATGGCCGGGATGAAGACCGGGAGGGTGAAGACCAGGGCCACGATGAACCGCCGTGTCAGATCACGAATCTCGGCTGTGCGCTCCTGGTCCGCCTCATCCTGATCGCTGCCGCCCTTGTTCGGGCCGGTCCCTCGCTCGTTTCGTGGTTGCATGGTCAGGGTCTGGTCGGATTGCGACCGGCTGGTTTGCCCCTGCCCGGGTTCTGCCTGGGTCTCCTTGGCCTGGCCGGTGTTCCCGGCACCGGAGGTCTCCGGGCCATCGGTCGCCCGGAGCATCCCGTGGAGCATGTTCATTCCGCAGGCGAAGGGGTAGTCCCCGGCCTTGGGTGGGGTCAGCTGGATGGTCGAGGTCTGGAAGGCGGGCAGGGTCTTGTCGATGTTGAAATCGTTGAAGACCACGTGGGAGGAGCACTCCCCGCTTTCCTGCCGGTCGAAGACCAGCCTGACCGGACTTCCGGCCCGGACCTGGATCAACTGGGGGCTGTATCCGCCCTTGACCGTGATCCGGACTGTCTGGATTCCGTCCTCCTCCTTGGCCCGGGTGGCTTCCTTGGGCGCGAAGAAGTACCAGATGATGCCGGCTGTGATGGCCAGGGCCGCGATGAGGACCAGGATGCTGCTCATGGAATCACCCTTTCGGAATGGTTTGTTTCCATCATACCCCCGGGGGGTATACTGGAAGTGGATTTCAACCAATGGCTTCATGAATTCGTCCCCTCGGAGGGGCCGGATGGGGCCCGGGCCAACCCCCGGTTCCCGCCTTACAGGCCGTGGGCCGACCAGAAATGGAGTGGACATTGCCCGGATATGCCAGCGACAAGAAGAGGACCATCACACGACTCCGGCGTGTCGAGGGTCAGGTCAGGGCCATCGAGCAGATGGTCGAATCCGATACCTACTGCATCGACATCCTCACCCAGATCGCCGCCTCCACCAGCGCTCTGAAGTCGGTGGCCCTCACCCTGCTGGACGACCACATGAACCACTGCGTTCGCCAGGCCGCCGCCAAGGGTGGTGAGGAGGCCGACGAGAAGATGGAGGAGGCCTCCGAGGCCATCGCCCGTCTGGTCCGTTCCTGAACAGTCCTCGAACCGTTCATGAGCCATTTGGTTCCTAGTGGTAGGCCGTCGTCGGTGACGCGGCTGGTGGGCGAAATCGGCCCACAATAGCGCCACAATAGCGATCCATAAGCAACCGATATATCCGTTCCAACGGAAACCGGTGACTTCCCGCTCTTTCCCTGCTAGATTGAACCCTGACCTTGGGTCGATCGGCCCCTGGACGGAGAGGTTGAGGAGGAGGCGCGATGTCGGAGACGAGTTGGGATTGGGCGGCCCTGATAGTGGTCGTCGTCCTTTTTGCGGGGCTGGCCCTGCTGAGCAGGAAAACCAGGGTCAACTTCAGTTGGCGGGTCATCATAGCAACGGTGTCGGGGATCCTGGTGGGGGTGGGCTTCTCAGGCCATACCACCTACGTGGGGGCCTTCGGTAGCGTATGGTCCAAGGCCATATCGGCCATTGTGGTGCCCCTCCTTCTCTTCAGCATCATCGCCGGCATCGGTCGGATTGGCGGGTCCGGCAGACTGGGGAACATCAGCCTGAGAACCGTCGTCCTTCTTCTGGTCAACACCTTCACGGCCGCTGTGATCGCCCTGGTCCTGGGGTTGCTCTTCCAGGTGGGCAAGGGGTTTGACCAGGCCCTGCCCACGGGGGTCAAGCCCCACGCGGTGCCTGGCGTGGTCGATACCCTGGTCGGGCTCTTCCCCTCGAATCTGGCCGACAACTGGGCCCACAACCAGGTCATCCCGGTCGTGATCTTCGCCATCCTCCTGGCGGTCGCCTTGAACAAGGCGGCCACCACCCCGCGCGGCGAGCAGAGTGTGGCACCCTTCAAGGCCTTCGTCGAGGCCGGCAACGTGGTCCTCTCCAAGGCCACCCAGATCGTCGTCGGCTTCACCCCCTACGCCGTCCTCTCCCTGATTGCGGCCGCCATCGGTCGCAGCAGCCCGAAGAGTCTCCTGCCCCTCCTGAGTGTTCTCCTGGTGGCCTACCTGGGTCTGGCCATACAACTCTTCCTGGCCCAGCCCCTGATCCTGGCCCTGGTCGGCCGGATCAACCCCCTGCCCTTCTTCCGTTCCCTCTGGCCGGCGGGAGTGGTGGCCTTCACCTCCGAGAGCAGCATCGGCACCATCCCGGTCACGGTTCGCCAGTTGCGCTCCGCCGGCGTTCCCGAGGAGACGGCCTCCTTCGTGGCCAGTCTGGGAGCCAACCTGGGCATGCCCGGATGCGCCGGTCTCTGGCCCGTCCTCCTGGCGGTCTTCGCAATCAATGCCCAGGGAGGGTCATACTCCTTCCTGCGCTTCGCACTCCTGATCGTCTTCGCCCTGGTGGTTTCGGTGGGGACCGTGGGCGTACCCGGCACGGCCACGATCACCGCCACCTCCCTCTTCACGGCGGCGGGTCTGCCGGTTCCCTTCATCGCCATCATGCAGCCCATCTCCCAACTGGTCGACATGGGCCGTACCCTGGTCAACGTGGCCGGGGCCGCCAACACGGCCGTCATCGTGGCAAGGACCGAAAACGAACTGGACCTGGACCTCTACAACGGTCGCAAGGTATTCGACGATCAGGACATCGAGGAAGACACGGAGGATATACAGAAAGAGGAGCCGGAAGCCCTGGATTCGGCAACCGTCCCCTCCCTGGATGACTAGATGTTCCTGAGCGAGCATGTTGCTAGCCCCGGACGCCTTCCATTTCTGCACACATGAACAGCAATGCCCCGAGCCCGTGCATGTCATTGATGCTGGTGGGGCGCTGGCAGTATTCCTCATAACTGCCGGGGCCCGTACCAACGCAGATGTCGCCGATGAGGAGGTCATCACCCTGCCGGGTGAGGCTCTTGATGACTCCCCCATACCCCTTGCGCGCCGCCTCCAGGTAGGTCTCGTCCAGGATGCCCTGGTCGACGGCCTTGCAGATGGAGGCCACGAAAAGGCAGGTGCAGGAGTTCTCGGGCCAGTTGCCCTCCTGGCCGACCTTGTCCAGGACCTGCCACCAGCGTCCGTCTGGCCCTTGATGTCGGCAGACGGCGGTCAGGAGATCACGGACCAGCTTCCGCAGGTCTTCACGGCCCGGGTGGTCATCGGGAAGCAGTTCCAACTCATTCGTCACCGCCATGGGCACCCATCCGACGGACCGTCCCCAGTATTCGGGGGAGAGACCGGTCACAGGGTCGGCCCAGGGTTCCGTCCGGTCGGGGTCATAGGCGTGTCTCCAGAGTCCGGTCTCGGGTATGCGGGTCTTCTCCTGCATAAGGAGGGCCTGGGTGACTGCTTCGTTGACCAGGTCCGGCTGTCCGAAACGGGTTCCGTATTCCACCATGATGGGGCCGCCCATGTAGAGTCCGTCCAGCCACATCTGCCGCGGTGCCCCGTCATTGTGCCAGAGTCCGCCCTCATCGTTCTTCGGGTAGTTCTCAAGCTCGCCGGCCAGTTGGTCCAGGCCGGTCTTGTAACGGGGGTCTCCGAAGTGGTCATAGAGAGGGAAGAGGAGGATGCCCGGCTGAATGTCATCCAGGCTGACCGGGTCGTGGTTGAGCACATGGCCCTCTTCGTCCATGTTGGACTCGACCCATGTCCGGATGTAGTCCAGATAGGATTCATCCTTGTTGAGCAGGAAGGTCTGGTGCACCCCGGACAGAAGAACTCCCTGATGATAATGGAAATGCTGGATGGGCGGCAGGGCTGCAGGATCTGGATACCTCCTTCGAAGAGTGTCGATAGCTGCCTGCGCGTATTCCAACGGTGACGACGATGTCTTTTCCATGGATCCTCCCTGGGTCCTGTGCTGGTCGGCGCCCGGGGGCGCTCGGCCTGGGTCTGTCCGGTCTGGCTGTGTATTCCTCACCTATGAATTTATCGGGCCGGACAAGCTCGGGCATTATCTTTCATTGACCTGTCACGGGCAGAACCTGCTGCATTCGGGTGCACATGAGCAGGAAGGCCCCGACGCCATGCAAGTCATTAGTGCTGGTGGGGCGCTCGCAATAGTGGCGGTAATCGCCCACACCGGTGCCGATGCAGACCTGCCCAACCTCCAGATCATCTCCTTTCCAGGTCAGGCTACGGATCACCCCCTGATAGCCCTTTCTGGCGGCTTCGAGGTAGGTCTTGTCCAAGATGCGGGTCCTGACCGCCCTGGCCAGGGCGGTCACAAAGAGGCAGGTGCAGGAGTTCTCGGGCCAGTTGCCCTTCTGGCCGACCTTGTCCAGGACCTGCCACCAGCGTCCATCGGGTCCCTGGTAGTTGCAGACCGCTGTCAGGAGGTTTCTGACCAGGTCCACCAAAGCTGGGCGAGCCGGATGATCCCGGTCAATGGCATCAAGCTCGTCCAGTATGGCCACGGGTACCCATCCCACTGACCTGCCCCAGAATTCCGGTGAGAGCCCGGTCTCCGGGTCGGCCCAGTCGGCCTTGTGGGAGGGGTCGTAGGCATGTCGCCAGAGGCCGACCTCCGGCACCCGGGTCTTCTCCTGCATGAGGAGTGCCTGACCGATGGCGTTGTTTACTAGGTCCGGATCGTTGAAGCGGGTTCCGTATCCGGTCATGAAGGGACCACCCATGTAGAGCCCGTCCAGCCACATCTGGCCGGCCACTCGTTGCTTGTGCCAGAAGCCGCCCTCGTCGTTCTTCGGGAAGAAGCGCAGTTCTCCTGCCAACTGGTCCAGCGCGTTCCTATAGCGTGGGTCGTCGGTCAGTTCCAGGAGAGGGAACAGGAGTATGCCCGGCTGGATGTCGTCCAGGCAGATCTGGTCGTGGTTCAACACTTCACCCCGCGGGCCTATGTTGGAATCTACCCAGTCCTTGACGTACTGTAGGTACTCCTCGTTCCTGTTCAAAAGGTAGGTCTGGTAGACGCCGGACAGGAACACGCCCTGATGATAATGGAAATGCTGCGTGGGCGGTAGGTCACGTGCCACCGGGAATCGACGTCGCATGGTGTCGACTGCCGCCTCGGCATATTCCAGTGGGGTCGATGGATTCTGACTCATGATGCCTTCCTCTTTGATTGGCCTGTATGGCATATATCATAATTCGCAGGATTCGGCCTCGCCCGGACTGGGTCAGGCCCCGTCGAATAAAAGGTCCCTGGCCATTCGAAGAGCCCCCAGAGCCGGTGGGTTCTTCAGAAGGCACAGATGGAGCGGCCTGGGGCTGCACTCGTCCAGGAGATTGGACAAACGTTCGGCCATAACCGGTTGGTGGGTGATGACTCCCCCGGCCGCCACCACTTGATCACCCTGGGCTCCCCTGGAGACGATCGAGGATATGGACTGTCCGAGACGCTCTACGGCCTGGTCGAGGGTCCGGTCGGCGATGGCTGAACCGGACTTCAGGGAGGAGAAAAAGAGGGGGGCCATGTCACCCCACGCCTTTTCACCGGCCAGGGAGCCGAAAGCCACAGTCAGCTGGTACAGGTCATGGGCCTCCAGTCGGGTCAGCAGGTCCTGGGTGAAGGGGTCCTCCATGGCGGCCTGCTCGCCATGGACGGTGCTGTACCGGATGATCTCCCTGACGGCCTCGCGCACAAGGGCAGGTGCACTGCCGAAATCGCTGAGCAACCAGCCGTAGCCGTACCCATCGGCCCGAAGGAGGGAGTCGCCTGCGGACCTGCCCACTGCCACGGTTCCGGTCCCCACCACCAGGTTCAGGGCCCGGTCGATGCCTGCTGCGGGTCCCAGCAGCTCCGCGTCGTTGACCACCCTGAGACGCCAGCCGGGCAGGTTGGCACCGAGGGTTCTGTCCGCCAGGCTGAGTTGTCTGGGGGAGTCGGCCCCATGCAGACCCAGACAGAGGGCAGTTGTTCCTTGGTCTGTATCGGGTACGCCATCGCAGTCCGACAGAAAGCCGCGAATCTGGTCCGCCAGACTTATCATGTCGGCCGACCTGACCGTGTCGGCCTCCTTCCGCCAGGCTTGGGAGGGGATAAGGCGGGAATGATGCCCGTTTCGGCCGACCAGGTCGATACGGGTCTTGGTGCCGCCCACATCGACCCCCAAGATGGTAGCTCCGGCGGGGACCCGGGGGGGTGCCGACTCTTCGGTACGCTTCGGTGGCGTTGACCCGCTTTCAATCATGGAAGACCTTACTGCGGACCCTCTGTCCGATTAGCTCGCCGATTCCGATCACCGAAGCGCGATGCCCCAGCTCGGTGGTGACGATGCCCGGCAGATGGGGTATGCGCCCGACCAGACGTTTGTTTACTCCCTGCAGAAGTTCCTCGACGGGCAGAGGACTGTGGATATCCATGACGATGATTTCGGGGTCTACCACCAGACATATGTTGCTGATGGACAGGGCAATGAGATCATACAGGTACTCCCTCTCTTCGCTGCCGGCCTTTCCTTCCAAAGCACTGATTCGGGATATTCGCCACTCCAGGTCGCCTCCGTAGGTGTAGTACCTGCTCAGGGATTCACGGCCGGTCAGGGTGTACCCCATCTCACCGGCCATGCCATGGTGCCCACGCAGGATCCGGCCGTCCATGATGATGCCCGCGCCCACTCCGAAGTGCCGCATCGTGTACCCCACGACGGGGTTCTTCCCGGCCCCGGCACCAGCCAGGGACTCCCCGTAGGCGGAGGCGTTGGCGTTGTTCTCGATCAGGACATCGTCTTCGAAGGCGGTGTTCAGTATGGCCTGTAGGGGGACCTCATTCCATTTGAGTTCGCTGGCAGCGGTCACCAGTCCGTTTTCCTGGACGATTCCGGGCACTCCGACCCCGATGCCATTGCAGGGTATACCCTGGTCGTTGGCCCATCTGCGGAGTCCCTCCACCATGGAGATGATGTGGCGGATGTAGCTTTCGGTCTCCCCCCCTACCCCCGGATCGGGGTTGTATGGGAGGTGTTCCTCATGGAGGATCCGATCATTCAGACTCATGACGGCCCCGTCGATGACGGTTCCTCTGACGTTGATGGACAGCACCGCCCGGAAACGTGCATTGAAGTGGAGTAGGTGGACGGGGCGACCCGGCCCCTCCTTGTTCTCGCGAGTCTCCAGCAGCATCCCGTCCTGCTTGAGCTGGGCGCAGAGACGGTGGACGGTCGGCAGGGGGATGCCCGTTATTTCTGCAATCCGGGTCCGCGATATGCCATCCTCCTGGCAGAGGAGGTTCAAAATGGCGGCTCGGTTGGTGGTGACGGATGTGCCGTTACGGGAGGGTGAGGTCATGCAGGTTCCTTTCAGTCGGGTCGGCTCATGTGTGCGATGGCCTGCATGCTTTGGATGATGGTTTTCTTTCTCATGGTAGGACCTTGCCACCTGGTTCCAGGGTTTATGGCACCAAACTTCTACATTTATTATCAGAATGATATTAAAAGAGAGTTGCGGGTCATGTCAACCGTTACAAGAGGAGGAAATCGCAGAACGAATATACGAGGGGGTCCTCCTGCGATGGGTTTGGCGGTGTCGCAGGTATAACACTTGAAAGTAAGGGATTTCCGCCCTTCCTGCCGGAGGCATCGAATTGGGATGCTATAGTAATTCTCAGATTGATACCTCACATAGCAGTGGGGCCCTATTCACGAAGGAGTGGTAACCATGTCGAGGAAACTGCAACGGGTCACGGCCGCCGGCCTTGCTCTGGTCTCTGCCTTTGCCCTGGTGGCATGCGGCGGCTCCGGCTCAGGCGATGCGTCCAGGGATGACGCCAAGGAGATCACCCTGACATTTTCCGATGACCAGAACGATGCCTACAAGACCATAGCCAAGCAGTACACCAAGGACACCGGGGTCAAGGTCAACATCATGGAGGTTCCTTACGCCGATCTGAGCACCAAGATCGCCAATGCGGCCAAGGCGAATGATCTGCCGGATGTCGCAAGGGTTCCTCAGGTCAATCCGGTCTGGACCGACCAGCTGGAAGACCTGACCGGGATAGCCGAAAAGCATGGCGCCATGAAGAACCTGATCAAGAGGAACCCCGAGGGGAAGATCCTGACCATCGCCTCCGATATGACAGCTGTGGGGCTTTTCCTCAATACCTCCCTCTTCGACAAGGCCGGTGTCGCCTACCCCGACCCGAACGGTTCCTGGACCTGGGAGGAGTTCATCGATGCGGTGAAGAAGGTCCAGGCTGCCACCGGTGCCAAGTACGGCATGGTGATGGATGCCTCAAGCCACCGTGAACGTTCCTTCCTATACCAGTTCGGCTCCAAGGGGGTCCAGCAGAAGTCGGACGGGACCTGGGCCCTGGACGATAAGGCCAAGACGGCACTGGAGTTCCTGAAGAGCATAGATGACGACAGGGTCATGCCCAAGTCCGTCTGGGCCTCCAACGAGGACCCCTCTGCCCTGTTCAAGTCCGGACAGGTGGCGGCCTACTATTCGGGCAATTGGCAGATTGCCGACTTCAACAAGTCCATTACCTCTTTCAAGTGGAAGAGCGTCATCATGCCGGCCTCCCCGACCAGGGCCACCAACGTGGGAACCAACTACATGGTGGCCCTGAGTGGTTCGGGCAAGAAGTTCCTGGACTGGTTCTACTCCAGGAAGAACTACACGGCCTTCTGCGTCCAGGGCAACTACCTCCCGGCCCTGAATGGAATCACGCCGAAGTATGCCAACCATCAGGAGGATATGCAGCTGTACATGGACGAAATCAAGAAGTCCGACCAGGCTGTCCTCTCCCACCAGGTCATGACTCAGCTGGACCTGGCTCTGAAGGGCTCGGTCCTGCCCAGCCAGGACCCCATGAAGGAGGAAACGGTCAAGTATCTGTCCGGCGAACAGGACGTTGACGCGACCATTAAGAACATGAACAAGCTCTTCACCAAGTACTACAAGGTCGAAAAGTAACCGGTCCGCCGAGGCGGAACGATTGAAGGTCGTCGGACCAGGCCGGGCCCCCGTTGGCGGGCCGGGTTCGATGACCGAACAATATGGAGGCGATGAACTGCGATGGCCAAGACCAAAGGAAGACCGAAGGAGCAACATCCCAATAGGCTGAAAAGACAGATAGCGGCCCCGCTGATCCTGATCGCACCAGCGATTGTCCTGTATCTCATCTTCTTCATCTGGCCCGCCGCTATCGGCTTTTTCTACTCATTCACCAACTACAAGGGCCTGTCGAAGTACAAGATTGTGGGCCTGTCCAACTATTCGGCCCTCTTGGCCGACCATGACTTCTGGTCTTCCCTCCTGAGGACCTTTGAGTACATCATCTGCTCGGTACCCCTCAACGTCTGCCTTTCCCTTCTGGCGGCGGTTCTGGTGACCAACCGGAAAGCGATCGGACGGACCCTGGCCCGTACCCTGTTCTTCATTCCTTGGTTGGTCTCGCCCATCATCACCGGTCTGATCTGGAGGTGGATGTTCGGCGAGGGGTTCGGCATCGTCAACCAGGTCATTCAGGGGTTCGGTGGCCACCCGCTCAGGTGGGCCACCGATTCCAACCTGGCTTTCGTGGTCCTGGTACTGGCTGGTGTCTGGGCGGGGATGGCTTTCAACATGCTCCTGTTCATCACGGCCCTGGAGAACGTCCAACAGTCCCTTTACGAGGCGGCCTCGTTGGATGGGGCCAACGCCTGGCAGCGGTTCGTCCACATCACCCTGCCGGGGATTGCCCCGACCACTTTCATGGTGGTCCTGCTGGGCACCATCGGCGGCATCAAGGAATTCGCAATGGTCCAGTCCCTGAACGGCGGTGGTCCCGGCACCTCCAACAGGCTGGTGGTCCAGTACATCTACGAGACAGGATTCTCGAACTCCCGTATAGGTTACGCATCGGCGGCCTCGATGGTGCTTCTGGTGATCCTGGTGATCGTATCCCTGATTCAGATGTGGCTCAACAGGAGAAACGGAGGCCGCTGATATGAGTTCTGCCATCAGTCAAGCCAAGGATGCACCCGTCAGGTCCTCCAACTCGGTCTGGGCCAGGATCAAGGCCCATGGGCCGGCTACGATCATGCTCTGGTTCCTGGTCATCTGTTTCGCCTTCCCCGTCTTCTGGCTGATTCTGTCCTCCTTCAAGGGGGCAGATGAACTGTTCGCGGTTCCTATGAGCTTTTTCCCTAGGAAGTGGACCACAGCCGGATATGCCGAGGCATGGAGCAGGATTGATTTCGCCCGTTACTTCGGCAACACTGCCGTGGTGGCCATCATCACCACCGTTCTTACGGTGATGGTCAGCGCCATGACCGGGTATGCCCTCGCCAAGTACGACTACTGGTGGACCAGGCTCTTCTTCATCGGGATCCTTCTGACCACCATGCTTCCCACCGAGGTCATCATGTCACCCTCGTTCATTGTCGTGCGTGACATAGGTCTTTACAACTCCCTGGCCGGTATCATCGTCCCCTCGATCATCACGGCTACCGGGATTTTTATGTTCCGCCAGTATTTCCTGACCGTTCCGGACGAGATGATGCAGGCGGCCCGGGTGGATGGGTGTTCGGAGATGCAGATCTTCCTGAGGATCATGCTGCCCATCTCCAAGCCCTGTATCGTGACCCTGGCCATCTTCTCCTTCCAGTGGCGGTGGAACGATTACATCTGGCCACTGCTGATTCTGAACGATTCCAAGCGGTTCACCCTGCAGGTGGCCCTGCGCACCCTGGTTGGGGCTGAGAAGATCGACTGGTCCGTCCTTCTGCCGGCATCGGTCATCTCCATGATTCCTCTGGTGCTGATCTTCATGTTCTGCCAGAAGTACATCGTCGGCTCGGATGTGGATGCGGCTTTCAAGGGCTGATTGCTGGCGGTCGGGCCAGTCTCGACCTGAAAGGTGTGAATGATGTCGGATACTTCCTATCGTAATCGGCTTGTCGAGCAGTCCGGAGCCCTGATCCG
The DNA here is from genome assembly GCF_945269915.1 of uncultured Bifidobacterium sp. Taxonomy (GTDB): domain Bacteria; phylum Actinomycetota; class Actinomycetes; order Actinomycetales; family Bifidobacteriaceae; genus Bombiscardovia; species Bombiscardovia indica. The sequence continues at coordinate 20,866 of NZ_CALYOY010000010.1, forward strand.
CCGGAGGGTGGACCGGATCAACCGGGACCGGACCAGCCTGGAGAGGATGACTCACAGACCGACCATGGAGCTGATCAAGGGGATTGTGGCCTTGGCCGCTGCCGCGGGCACCGTGCCTGACGAATCCACGGTTGCCGTGCTGTCCGGTCTTCTGGACCACCTGGTCTCCCTTCAACTGGAAGGTGGTCTCTTTTCGGGCGGAGACAATCTGGTCTCCCCACCGGACAGCGCCTTCACCATCAACGACCTGTGTCTGACTCTGGAACTTATGCAGCGGCGCGGCTGCCCGGACAGGATTGTCTCCCTGGTGAGGGAACCCCTCCTTTCCATTGCCCGCAAGACGGCGCCGGCCATGGTCCGCGGCGGGGTCCACACTCCCAACCACCGGTGGGAGATCGCCAGTGCCCTGGTTGGCCTTGATCTCTTCTTGGGGGACACCGATCTGAAGGCCAGGGCCGAGCAGTGGCTCGCCGAAGGCATTGATATCCAGGCGGATGGCCTGTATTCGGAACGGAGTCCCAACTACGCAGCCCATGTGTCAAACCCATGTCTGATAGCCCTGGCCCGGCGGTTGAATCGTTCCGGCTACCTGGATTATGTGGAAGCGAACCTGGAGGCTGATGCCGCCCTGATGAGACCCGACGGGCTGATGGAGACCATCCAGTCACGACGGCAGGATCAGAACAGGCCCTTCGACCCGGAGCCCTTCCTCTCACAGGCCCGGCTCCTTGCTCTGGTCCAAGGCAATACCGATGTGGTCTCCCTTGCTTTGGACCTCTCCTCTCGGCAACTGGCCGACCCGACCCGACACCTTGCCGAACTCCTGGTGGACCCCCGACTGGCCGGCCCCCTGCCGGTCAGGGCCACCGAAGGTCCCCGGAAGGATCCGGAGGCCGGTCCGGTCCGTGTTCGTCACTACAGGGAAACCGGGATGGACAGGGTCTTGCTTTCAGGAGATTCCTGGCCCGGGTCCCTGGCCACCGCCTCCGTATATGCCGGCTCAGACTTCCCGACAACAGGGAGGGTGGCTTCGGGGCTGGCCAACAATTCGACAATCATGGACTTCACCACTCCTCTGATCCAGTTGACTGCCCTCAGGTTATCCCCGAACTTCTTCGATCTGGGCCCCCTGCGTCCTCAGGAACTGGAAGCAATGGAGCACGAGTCCACCTGGACCATGCATGATCGGCGTACAAGCGGCTATTACCAGCCGCTGGACCCCGAGTTCCGGAGCCCGGAGGGTTCGTACGCCCTGACCGACGAAGGTCGGTTCTTCGCCAGGATGTCCTTCGATCGACGGAGGCGTGATGATATGACCTTGGAATCCGATCTGAGGCTGTCTTTACGGTCCGACGGTTTCGACCTGCGGGTTGACTTCCATGGACCGGTCACCTCCTATGCATGTCTTTTGGGTCTGTCGGGCAAAGACCTTCGTATCGGTTCCGGAGCGGACAGAAGTCCTGACGGGTCTTGGCTGGTGAACGGTTCGGACCGAGTCGAGGTAAGTGCCGGACCGGTCGATGGGGCGGTCGCCCTGACCCTGCGATATGGCGGGGCGCCGACCGGGTCCCCTGTGACCTATGATCCTGGCGAGAGCTACACTTTCGTGAACGGTGACGATGCAGTGGAGGGCAGGAGACTGATTTTCACCGGTCTCACCTCAGCCCCGTTCACCCTATCCGGCCAGTTCGGTGTGGGGCAAGGCAAAGCCTTGAAACAAATATGGGAGCAAGCCCGAGCGATGTTAGGCTGAGTATGCAATCAGCGGTAAAAGCGGTATCTGTCAAGGGCGAGGAGGTTGCAGGGCATGATTAACATAGCGGTACGGGGCCATGACGTGCCGGGCGCGGATAGCTTTGCATCGCTTGGAACCAGACTGGAAGGGTTCGGTGTTCATTCGGTCCAGTTGGCCCTTCCAAGGCAGTTCCCTCGAATCGCCGGAGGCGACCTGATCAATCCGGGCATGGGTCAGTACTGCCGTCGCGTCTTGGAGGAGCACAGCGTATCCGTGGCCGTCCTGGGTTGTTATATCAATATGATTCATCCGGATCCTGCCAGGCGGGAGGTCCTCCTCAGGCAGTTCGAGGCCTATCTGCGTCATGCCCACAGCTTCGGCGCCCCTCTGGTGGCCAGCGAGACAGGTTCGGTCCTGCCGGAACCGACCACCCGTACCGAGGAGAACTTCACCCCTGAGGCCTACGCCCGGGCACGGGATTCGATCGCCAGACTGGTCGCTTACGGGGAGCGCATGGGAACCATGGTCGGTATCGAGCCAGGTATCAATCATCCCATTTACTCGGTGGAGCGCACCAAGCATCTGCTGGACGAGATCGATTCCCCATATCTGGGTGTGGTCTTCGATCCCACGTCCCTGGTTTCTGCCTCAAACTACCGGCACCAGATTGATTACGCCCGGGCCGGGTTTGATGCCTTCGCGGATCGGATTCTGGCTGTGCATGTGCGTGACTATCGGATTCTTCCCGGAAGGGAACAGGTTCAGCCCTGTGACAACGGGGAGGGGATCATGGATGTGGAATCGGTGCTTGATCTGGTCAAGGAGTATCGGCCCATGGTCGCTGTGGTCTTCGAGGAGACCAGGGGGGATGCCATAGGCCGCGTGGTTCAGCGGTACGCTGACTTCTGATCTGGACCAGACCGCGCAGTCGTCAGCCCTGGAGGCAGGTTGAGGGGGCCGAAATGGTCCCCGAGGAAATTGAATTTCGGTCGGAGCCCCATCGGTGCTCCGGCCACTGATAAGGAGGTCATTATGACTGATTTTTCCATGTCGCAGTTTTCCCTGAAGGGCAAGGTGGCCCTGGTTACCGGTGCCGTCTACGGTATCGGCTTCGCCATCGCCTCGGCCATGCATGAAGCTGGTGCCGCAATCGTATTCAACGCCGAGAACCAGGCCGCGGTAGACAGGGGGATGGACGCATACAAGGAGGCGGGCATACCCGCCCGTGGCTACGTCTGCGACGTGACCGACGAGCAGTCCGTGACCCGGTTGGTTGAGCAGATTGACCGTGAGGTCGGCACCATCGACATCCTGGTCAACAACGCCGGAATCATCAAGCGCATTCCCATGCTGGAGATGAGTGCCGATGACTTCCGCAAGGTGGTGGATGTGGACCTGAACGGCCCCTTCATCGTTTCCAAGGCGGTCCTGCCGGGCATGATCAAGCAGGGACACGGCAAGATCATCAACATCTGCTCCATGATGAGCGAGCTGGGCCGCGAAACCGTTTCCGCTTATGCTGCGGCCAAGGGAGGCCTGAAGATGCTGACCCGGAACATCTGCTCCGAGTACGGCGAGGCCAACATCCAGTGCAACGCCATCGGGCCCGGTTACATCGCCACTCCGCAGACGGCCCCCCTGCGTGAACGCCAGCCGGATGGATCCCGCCACCCCTTCGACCAGTTCATCATCGCCAAGACCCCCGCTGCACGGTGGGGGACCACGGCCGACCTGCAAGGGCCTGCCGTTTTCCTCGCCTCGTCCGCCTCGGACTTTGTCAACGGGCAGGTGCTGTATGTGGACGGCGGCATTCTGGCATATATCGGCAAGCAGCCTCAGTAAGCGGCTCTCTCCGCCCATTCCGGTCCCAGGCCTGCATTTGGGCCAACGGACAGTTTCAGAACAGTCAACAGACAAGGAGTATCAAATACCATGAAAGTCGCCCTGATTAACGAAAACTCGCAGGCTTCGAAAAACGGCATCATCTTCCAGTCCCTGAAAGAGGTCTGCGACCAGAAAGGCTATCAGGCTTTCAACTACGGCATGTATGGCAAGGAGGGGGAGAGCCAGCTGACCTATGTGCAGAACGGGCTCCTGGCCTCCATTCTGCTCAACTCCGGGGCCGCCGATTTCGTCATCAGCGGTTGCGGCACCGGTGAAGGGGCCATGACGGCTCTGAACAGCTTCCCCGGCGTGGTCTGCGGCTTGGCCGTGGAGCCTACTGACGCCTACCTGTTCAGCCAGATCAACGGGGGCAATGCTCTTTCCATCCCCTTTGCCAAGGGATTCGGCTGGGGGGCGGAGTTGAACCTCAAACTGATCTTCGAGCGTCTGTTCGCAGAGCCTGTGGGTGGCGGCTACCCCAAGGAGAGAGCCGTTCCGGAGCAGCGCAACGCGGGCATCCTGCGTGACGTGAAGAAGGTCGTCTACCGTCCGCTGCCCGAAGTCCTGGAGAAGATCGACCAGGACTTCCTGAAGGAGACCATCGCAGGTGAGCACTTCAAGGAGTACTTCATGGACAATGCCGAGGATGGCGAAATCAAGGAGATGATCACCGCCCTCCTCTGATTGCCGCCTACCCGAAAGGGAATTTCTCAATAAGGGTTCCTGAAGTTGGATTTCAGCCTCATTCAATTGGACGATTTCATCAAGGCCGGGCCCGGATATGTGCCGGGACCGGTCTCTGTCCTCGTCGGCGGCACGTGGGCCGAATCATCGACTGCGGCCATAAAAGTCCGGTCAGCCGGATGACGGGCTTGCGGAACTCACAGGAGTGGTACATCCGTAGGAGCCATGCGACTGTATGATAAGGCAACCAACATACAAACTGCGAGACAAAGAGTGTGCAACAACACTTCAAAAGTGCGAACGGAGGGAGTTGAACCCTCACGAGCATGAGCTCACTGCCACCTGAAGACAGCGCGTCTACCATTCCGCCACGTTCGCAGACAAACAATTATGTTAGCATGAGTCCTCGGGCAAGACAATTATGCGCGTGTTGGTACTACCCCTTGGAGCCATTGGCGTAGAACCGGGTCAGGGTCTCCCGCTTGTAGTCATCGAAGTAACCACCGTCGATGGAGGCGCGAATCTCGTCCAGGAGACGAATGAAGAAGTGCTCGTTGTGGATGGTGGCCAGGGTGAACCCGTTGAATTCCCGTGCCCGCAGGAGATGGTCGACGTAGGCCCTGGAGTAGTGGGTGCAGGTGTAGCAGTCGCAGTCCTCCTCGATTGGGCGGAAGTCGTTCCTGAACCGGGCGCGCCTGATGTTCCAGCGGCCATCCCTGGTGAAGACGGCCCCGTTGCGTCCGCACCTGGCCGGGGCCACACAGTCGAAGGTGTCACCCCCGTTCTCCACCCCGGCGAAGATGTCATCCACGGCCGCGATTCCCAGAACATGTCTGGGCCTGGGTTCGGGCATCTCGTCGCAGATCCAGGCGCAGGTCTGGCCCAGGAGCCGCTTTTCGATGGCTCCGCCGATGCCGACCCCGTCGAAATCCAGGGAGGCGATCTGGCCGGCCGCCCTCCGGCGGAGGTCCTCGTAGTTGGCCCCCTGCACCACACCGAACAGGGCCTGATAGGGTTTCCCCGTCCTCTCGGCGGTCAGCCGCTCATGTTCCGCGACGCACCGCTTTGCCCATCGGAAGGTCCGCTCCACTGATTTCTCCTGGTAGGAGCGGGTGTTCATCAGCGTGGTCAACTCGTCGAAGGCGAACATGACATCGGCTCCGATCCTGTGCTGGATTCCCATGGATATCTCGGCTGAGAACCGATGCCGGTCCCCGTTCAGGGGGGACTTGAAAGTGACCCCGTCCTCGTCCACGAAAGCCAGGCGTTCCTTTCCCTCGGCGATGACCTGGTCCGACTGCATTCCGGCCACATCCATGGCCAGGGTTTTCTTGAATCCCGCACCCAGGGACAGGACCTGGAAGCCACCGGAATCCGTGTATGTGGGACCGTCCCAGTTCATGAACCGGGCCAGTCCGCCGGCCTGATCCAGAATATCCTCTCCGGGACGTTCAAAGAGGTGGAAGGCGTTTGACAGGAGCACCTGGGCCCCCATCTCATGCATCTGTTCGGGCAGGACCGCCTTCATGGCGGCCTGGGTGGCCACCGGGATGAAGGCCGGGGTGCGGATGTCGCCATGGGGGGTGCGGATGATGCCGGTACGTCCGTAACGCCGTCCATCCCGTCCCAACCCACCCGCGGCTGAGGGTAGCTGGGTGACGGTCTCGAAGGAGAATGCGGAACGGTCGCCGGGGCGTCCTGGTTCGGCCCCCAGGGGATTCGTGAGGAAGGTCATGTGTTCACTGTATCGAGACGTCTGCCTAGGGATTCGCGGTCCTGACATCGGCTTTCGGCGGATTGGCGGGTAGTCCACAATCCGCTTTTATAGAACGTTCAGAAATCATTCAGATTGTTTGTCTTAGGCTGATACTGGTTCGAATGACGACTGGAACCTGGAGACCCACGTATAATCGACGGACACCATGGGTTGAAGGGGTGGATTATCAAGCGTTGTCGGCAGAATAGGCAGTGAGCATCTATTTGATTCGAAGGAGCAGGAATGGCTGAAGAGAACAGGCCCGAACCCTGGAAGGGTTCGGATGGGAACCAGTCATGGCAACCCAGTCATATCGGGAATGAGACTGCCGATTCGCAGACCGGAGCCAACGGGCCGACGGGGTCCGCAGGACAGCATGAGTCTGTAGGGCCGAACGGGACCGGGAAGGTTGGCCAGTCTCCGGAATGGAGCCAGTCGACCGGGCAGACCGAGCCGATTTCCCGGCCGCGGTCCGATACCTCGGATCGGGCTACCGCTCCCATGGACCCCGTGCAGGCGACCGGGGATGAGGCACCGGCCGGCTCCATCGATAATGCCCCCGGGACCCCTGATGCTTCAAGCCCCGACCCTGCGGCGACGTCCGCGCCCTCGTCCGAGGCGTCGACGGATCAGCATGTGCAGCAGCCCGCGCAGACTTACTATCGTCCTGCGCCACTGTACGGTGCCTATGCCCCTGCCGGTCAGTCCGCGCCCAAACCTTCGGCACCCCAGCAGGGTCAACCCGGCCAGCAGCCCGCTTCCGGCCCCTCGGATCAGTCCGGTACGCCCGGTGCGTTCGGCCAGCCGGTCACGGGCAACGCCCCTGCAGGCAACCGGCCCGGAACCCCGTACCCGGCTTTTGGCCGACCTGCTGCTAATGGTTCTCCGGCCCAAGGTCAGGGCCCCTTCCCGCCGAACGGGGGCAGAACGCCCAATGGTTCCATGGCCGGCGGGTCCTTGAGCGGCACCGGCAAATATGTCTTTACGGCCGTCGTGGCGGCCTTGGTCGCCGCTGCCTTGATGCTGGGTCTGGGTTGGGCCGCCCTCTCCAACGGGTGGGTCAGTCTTCCCAGTTCGTCCAACCTGACTGGGGTCTCCTCCAACACCTCCGGCCAGGGAACGGCCAAGATTCAAGGGGGCAAGGCTCCCGACTGGCAGGCCATCAGCAAGGATGCCTCCGCTTCCGTCGTCTCCATCCAGGTCAAGGTCAAGAACGGCGTTGGCGCAGGATCCGGCGCGGTTATTGATAACCAGGGCCATGTGGTCACCAACAACCACGTGGTCGACGGTGCCCAGGAGATCAACGTCACCCTGTCCAACGGTCAGATCTACACGGCCAAGGTGGTTGGTACCGACACCACGGCCGACCTGGCGGTCATCGCTCTGAACAATGCCCCCAACGACCTGAAACCGATTCAGTATGCCGACTCCGACAAGCTGGCCGTCGGTGAGGACGTCATGGCCATCGGCAACCCGCTCGGTTACGAGAACACGGCCACCACGGGCATTGTCTCCGCTTTGAACCGACCCGTCTCGGTCATGGACGAGAGCAATAACAATCCCGTCGTAACCAATGCCATCCAGCTGGATGCGGCCATCAACCCCGGCAACTCGGGCGGCCCAACCTTCAACGTCGCCGGCCAGGTCGTCGGCATCAACTCCTCCATCGCCTCCATGGCCAGCTCCCAGTCCGAGGCCGGCTCCATCGGCATTGGCTTCGCCATCCCCTCCAACCTGGTCAAGCGAATCTCCGAGGAGATCATCAAGAACGGCAAGGCCAAGCATGTTTCCCTGGGAGTAACCATCACCAGCAGCACGGTTCAGGCCGATGGGGTCACCCGCGGCGGTGCCAAGGTCAACAAGGTGGTCTCCGGGTCCTCGGCCGAGAAGGCGGGCATCAAGAGCGGTGACACCATCGTGGCCTTCAATGGCAATGCGGTCAACAACAACTACTCCCTCCTGGGGTATGTGCGGGCCGCGGCCTATGGCAGCTCGGCCAAGATCACGGTTGTACGTGACAACAAGGCCGTCGATGTGAACGTCACCCTCGATCAGGAGGAGCAGGCCGTCCAGGGCAAGCCCAAGTCCAACAGGAGGAGCTCCGGTAACGATGGCTCAAACCAGGATGATTCGGGCAACGGCAATGGTAACGGCAGCGGTAACGGGAACGGCAACTCCCAGGATCCCTTCGGATTCTTCTTCGGCCAGTGATTCAGGATGGGCTGCCTTCCTGGTGAAGGCAGCCTCCTCGTCGAGGTCGCGGACGCCTACCCTCTGTTCCTGGCTGTTCCGACAGATGAGGGCCGTGGACACCACAGGTTGGTGCCCACGGCCCTCGTTCATCTTGCCCTTGCCTCTCCTCTGAACTGTTCGAAACGACTTGACCATGGTCTGCGATTCAGCCTGATAGAGCCCTTCAACATGTCGCTCAGCCCTGGTGGACCCCGCTGCATATAAGGTGGACGATGAAGCATCATGCACTCATCTGTGCCCTACAGTCTGCCAACCTCGGGAGCGGTGATGAAGAGAATCCTGTCCTGTGCCACAAAGGTGCCCATGCTCTGGCTGGTCTTGGCCTGCGGCCTGGCCATGGGGTTGCTCTGGCATCCCCACCCGGTGATCGCCCAGTGGGTGGTGACGGTCCTGGTCGCCATCTCCCTGATTGATACCCTCCGTGGCATGATCGACGATGTTCGCCATGGCCATGTGGGTGTGGACATCCTGGCCGTGGTGGCCATCCTCTCCACCCTGGCGGTCAAGCAGTACTGGGCCAGCTGGGCCGTGGTCCTCATGCTGTATTCGGGTGACGCCATAGAGCAGTACGCCAACAACAAGGCCCGGAGCAACCTGACCCTCCTGATCGAGGCGGCCCCCCAGGTGGCCCACGTGGTGGATGGTGGAAGCAAAGCCCGTGTCGATGGGCGGAACCTGCCCAAGGAGTCGGATTGGAAGACGGTTCCTGTGGGCCAGGTGGCCCTGAATGACCTCCTGGTGGTCAAGCCGGGGGAGACCGTTCCCGTGGACGGGGAGATGATCAGCCACTCCGCCACCCTGGACCTCTCGACCATCAATGGGGAACCCATGCCGCGGCAGTTCTACGAGGGCTCCTTTGTGATGTCCGGAGCGGTCAATGGGGCCGGGACCTTCCTGATGCGGGCCCGACAGCTTTCCAGGGATTCCCAGTACCAGCGGATCCTGAACCTGGTCCACTCGGCCCAGTCCTCCCGGGCGGCCGTGGTCAAGACGGCCGACCTGATGGCCGTTCCTTTCACGGTCCTGGCCTTCATCATCGCCTGTGTGGCATGGATTATCTCCGGGGAGCCCACCCGCTTCGCCCAGGTCCTGGTTCTGGCCACCCCCTGCCCCCTTCTGATCGCCGCCCCGGTGGCCTATATGGCCGGGTCCGGCAGGCTTGCCAAGGCCGGGATCCTGATCAAGACCCAGGACGTGATTGAAAACCTGGGCAGGGTCTCCCATATCTTCTTCGACAAGACAGGCACCCTGACCGTCAAGCGTCCCCGGGTCACCCATGTCGACATGGTCGACCGCCAGAGCTCCGAATCCGAGACCAGGGAGGTTCTGGCCATGGCCGGGGCAGTCGAATCCTACTCGGTCCACATCCTGGCCAACGGCATCACGGCGGCGGGCAACCAGGCCGAGGAGGAGCGTACACGTCAAGGAGGCACCCGGTTCAAGGCCCAGGACGTCCAGGAGGAGTCAGGCAAGGGGGTTCGGGGCCTGATCGGTGGGCGAGTGGTGCGCGTGGGCCGCCTGGCCTATGTGACGGGTGATGATTCCGCGGCCTCCGGCCAGACCTTCTCCGACCTGGCCCCTGAGGAGATGGCCGCCTATGTATCCGTCGATGGGGACCTGACAGCCAGGATCGTCATGAAGGACATGCCCCGGGATGACGCCGCGCAGACCATTGCCGACCTGCGCTCGCTGGGTATCGAGCGTCTCTCCATGGTTACCGGCGACAAGGAGGAGTCGGCCAGGATCATCGCCGACCAGGTGGGCATCAAGGATGTCCATGCCTGCCTCTTCCCCGAGGACAAGGCGAATCTGATCGTCAAGGCCTCCAAGGAGCAGCCCAACCAAGAGCCCTGGTGGGATTGGTGGCTCTCGAAATTCGTGGGCGAGTCGGTGACCAAGTCCATCACGATGATGGTGGGCGACGGGGTCAACGACGCCCCGGTCCTGGCGGCGGCCGATGTGGGAATGGCCATCACCGACGGGACCACCACGGCGGCCTCCGAATCCGCTCAGGCTGTCATCATGAACGACGACATCGCCAGCCTGCCCCGGTCGATCGCCATCGCCCGCCGGACCAAGAGGGTCATGCTCCAGGCGGTCCTGGCCGGGCTCTTCCTGGCCACGGTGGGTATGATCTGCGCCGCCTTCGACCTGATTCCCGTCGTCGTCGGCGCCTTCATGCAGGAGGCCATCGACGTGGTCTCCATCCTCTGGGCCCTGACCGCCCTTCTCGACAGGGACTGAGTACCATGTTCCGGCCCATGGCCGGAACTATCCGGCGACATTCATGCTTGCGGGGATTGGCGTCGGCGTCTTGCCTGTCCGGCATCGGTCGTTCCGGGGAATCTCCTGAAGGGGATGGGGCCGCCACCGGTTTGGTGAAAGTCCCGGGGAGTGACCACGATCCGGTCTGTTTTCGGATGCCGCCTTGCGTTAGGCTGGTCGGCATGAATGATAATAAGGTCAACAATTCCACTGTTTCTGCATCCCCTGCCGGCGATGAGGCCGGAAGCCAGCTGCGCGTTGCCGTCGTGGGTGCCGGTCCTGCAGGGGTCTATGCCTCGGATATCCTCCTGCGCCAGCTCAAGGAAAAGGGAGACCGGCTCGGGCTCGGTGACCATGCCCGCATCGACCTCTTCGAGAAGCTGCCGGTTCCCTTCGGCCTGGTCCGCTACGGGGTGGCGCCCGACCATCCCAGCATCAAGTACATAGCCGGGGCCTTGGAGAAGACATTGGATAATCCTGATATCCATCTCTACGCGGATGTGGAATTCGGCCGCGACATCTCCTTGGATGACCTGAGGGAGCGTTACGACGTGGTCCTCTTCGCCACCGGGGCCGTGGACGATCGCCCCCTGGAGATTGCAGGGCACGACCTGGACCATGTCTACGGTGCAGCCCACTTCGTGGAGTGGTACGACGGGTATCCGACCGCAGACCGGGAGTGGCCCCTGGATGCCGAGAAGGTGGCCGTAATCGGTGGCGGCAACGTGGCCATGGATGTGGCCAGGATTCTGATGCGCCGTGCCGATGACCTCCTGGGCACCGACATTCCCGACAATGTCTACCAGGGCATCAAGGGCAACAAGGCCCGTGAGCTTCACATGTTCATCCGCCGTGGACCGGCCCAGGCCAAGTTCTCCGTCCAGGAGCTGCGCGAGCTGGAGAAGCTGCCCGGGGTCCAGATCGTCCTGGATGAGGAGGACTTCGACCTGGATCAGAGGACCATCGAGCTGGCCGGCCAGGACAAGCTGACCAGACAGATGTTGGAGGAGCTTTATGCCATCAAGGACATGGCCGAGGACATGGAGGCCGATGGCGGTGTCGACTGTGAAGGCAATCCCGCCGATCGAAGGTTCTGCATTCACTTCTACCGGATGCCGGCAGCCATCATGGGGCATGACGGTAGGGTGAGCGGCATTCGCCTGGAAAAGACCAGGGTGACCCCAGAGGGCACCATGGGCGAGGTCGGCGAGTACGAGGAGTACCCGGTCCAGGCCGTCTACCACGCCATCGGCTACAAACCGGCTGAGGTCAGCGGTATTCCCTATGACTTCTCCCGGTACACCCTGGCCAATGAGCATGGTCGGATCTACTCCGCCCCCGAGGCCGAGGGGGGTCACCCGGTCGAGCGTCTCTATGCCACCGGCTGGGCCAAGCGTGGTCCTGTGGGTTTGATCGGATCCACCAAGTCCGATGCCCTGGAGACCATCGGCAATATGCTGGATGACCTGGCCTCCACCGATGCCCATGGCCGTTTCGCCCCTGACCGTGCCGATGACTCCATCGACCGGCTTCTGGCCTCCAAGGGCATTGCCCCCATTGACTTCGCCGGCTGGAAGCGGGTTGATGCCCACGAGCGCGCCGAGGGTGCCAAGGTGGGCCGCGAACACATCAAGGTCACCGACCCCGATCGGCTCCGGAGTCTGGCCCACGGCAAGTAAGGGTTTACGGGATATTTCCTGCGGCCTTGCCGACACCATTCCGTATGGGGGTTCAAGGTCGCAGTGTGCTTGTGAGGAGTTCGGCCCTGTAGCGGTTTGGACCGGCTGGATCACACAGTCCGTGATAGGGCCGCCGTGGTTTGGGACCTATGGCGGCACCGGCGTTGGTGGAGTCGGCGCAGAGATTGTTGTGGAAGGTGCTCCGTTGACAGGCCGGGTTGCCATGCCGGGCATACTCTGACCTGTCTTGCCGGATTGCCAGGAGGTCGGCCGTGGTGGGTCTCCTGGCCTGCCCGCTTTCCACCCTCCGTTGGTCGGTGGCCATATGCGCGGTGAAACGGAGGTGGCTGACTCCGGTCGGGTGCGCTGCTTCGGGAATGACCTGTCGAGGGCGAAACCACGGTCCAGGCAGGGTGCCCATTGGGGGAGCGATGCGATTTCGATTTCAATCGGGTGGTGAGTGGTCTTCCGTCCTTTCCTTGGTGGTCGTCCGATCGGGTGCTCTCCTTGGTTGCGGCTCCCTGCCCGCGGCTTGGTCGGGTATGTGTGGAAGGTTGTGTTGCGATCCTGCACGGTGCCCGAGGATGGCAATCCATGGTCACGATGGATGTGGCGGGTTCATCCCGGTACCGATACCGGTGCCCGCGGGTGAATTCATGATGGGGAGAAATAGCCTCGAACGGCGGGCGTTGTGGGTTTGGTCTCGTGGGATGCCCCCACCCCCAGCGGGGCGATCGCCACGGACCGTGCGCCGTATCGATATTTCCTGCACATGGGTTGCCTTTTATTGACCTGGCTTACAGATTCCATTCAGGCAAAGTTCAGCGCCGCTGTCTAGAATAAAATCCATGAATGGCAAGCTGAAGGTTCACGGACATTTCAACGGCCTCAAAACGACGCTGTTGTTCGCCCTCATGTGGGCTGTCATCATGCTGATCTGGTGGCTGACCGGGGCTCGGCAGGGGACTCTTGGTGTATATATCATCATCGGCCTGGTCACCACGTTCGGATCCTATTGGTTTTCGGACAGGGTGGCGATCGCATCCATGCGCGCTCGGCCGGTCAGCGAACAGGAGGCCCCGGAGCTCTATCGAATCGTCCGCGAGCTTTCAGGGCGGGCGGGCAAGCCCATGCCCAGGATTTACATTGCCCCGACGGAGTCGCCCAATGCCTTCGCCACAGGTCGCAACGAGCGGCATGCGGCCGTCTGCTGCACCCAGGGAATTCTCCGTATACTCAACGAACGGGAGATTCGAGGGGTGCTCGGGCACGAGCTTATGCACGTCTACAACCACGATATCCTGACCTCGGCCATTGCTTCGGCCATGGCGACGGTCATCACCTACCTTGGGTACTCCCTGATGTATTTCGGCGGCGGCAACGACCGCGACCGCGACGGCTCCGCTGGAGCCCTGGGACTTGTGGGGGTTCTGGTCAGCTCCATTCTGGCACCTCTGGGTGCCTCCCTGATCCAGATGGCCATCTCCCGCACGCGTGAATATGATGCGGACGAGGACGGGAGCAGGCTGACGGGTGACCCGGCTGCCCTGGCCTCTGCTCTGAACAAGATCTCCTACGGAGTGCAGGCCCAACCCATGCCCCAGACCTCCGGTACGCAGAGCGCGGCCGCCATGATGATCGAGAACCCCTTTTCAGCGAAGGGGTTCAGCAGACTCTTCTCCACCCATCCGCCGACTGAGCAACGTATCGCCCGTCTCATGAAGATGAGCCAGGAGATGGGTCAGGCACAGGTGGATTCGATCGGTGGCGCGGGTGGTCAGCTCGGTTACTGAGCCTGACCGCCGAGGTGCCTGAGGGACCCCTTCAGGCTTCGATTCTGTGGCCATCGCAGATGACGGTCTTCACGGACCAATCGGCGGGGTCCAAAAGCAGGAGATCGGCGGCATAGCCTGGTGCCACCAGTCCCAATGGCGCGTCGGTGATCATGTTGGGTCGGTCCAGACCCAAGGCGTGGGCTGGGGTCAGGGTGGCGGCCTCCACCGCCTGCGGCGCATATAGGCCAATGTCCTGGACGGCTCTGCGCACCGCTACATCCAGGGTCAACGTTGATCCGGCTATGGCTCCGTTGGAGACCAGACGGGCATGGCCGCCCTGCACCGTCACATCCAGGGATCCCAGCTTGTAGGCACCGTCCGCGCAGCCGGTGGCCTCCATGGCATCGGTGATCAGGGCGACCCGATGGGGGAAGAGCCTGAAGGCCAGGTCCACGCATGGATCCTGCACATGGAATCCGTCGTTGATCAGTTCAACCGTGACCCGGGGATCCTCCATGGCAGCCGGTATGGGACCGGGCTGACGATGGTGGATCCCATTCATGGCATTGAAAATATGGGTCAGGAGACCGGCACCCGTGTCAAAGGCCCTCCGTGTCTGTTGGTAGTCCGCGTCGCAGTGGCCGACCGCTGGCACCACCCCTGCGCCCGCAAGACGGGCGATGGCCTGATAGCCATATTCCCGTTCCGGAGCCAGGGTGACCTGGCGGATGCACCCGTCGGCTGCCTCAAGAAGGCTGTCCAGGATGGCCGGTTCCGGGTCGCGCAAGCAGTTGGGGTCATGTGCCCCCTTGCGCGAGGGGGCGATGAAAGGGCCTTCCAGATGGGCACCCAGAACATCGGGTCTGGAGTCCATGACACGTCTGACGGAACATAGGTTCGCGCACATGACATCTATCGGGTTGGTGATCAGGCTGAGCACCTGCCGGGTGGTTCCGTGGACCATGTGGCAGGCTCTGGCCGTGCTGATGGCCTTGTCGCCATCGTCAAAGGAGTGAACCCAGCCCCCATGGGAGTGGATGTCGATGAACCCCGGGGTCAGGATGCGTCCCCCGGCTTCGATGAAATCCACCCCGTCCATGGTTCGGATCATCGGCGGCTCAGACGAGGATCCGGGGCCGACCGGCGCCGATCCCATATCCGCCGAGGGCCGTGTCGGCAACCCACGTGAATGCAGGGCCGTATTCAGGTCGTCGTCCCCTTGGCCGGTGGCCTCGATCCTGCCTCGGACGGCCAGCGCCCACGAATCGTCCTTGATGCCGCGTGCGTCGATCAATCTGGCTCCAACCAGAACGGTTGGACGGCCTTCCCCGGCCAGTGAGGACCTTACCTTGAGCCCTGCGGATTCGTAGGATTGCTTGGACACGATTGCCTCTTCCATATATTCAGTCGAATCATCCAGCGGCACGGATTGCCCCTCTTCCGGCTTAGTGGGCCGGACGAAAAGGGATCGATGGAACGACGGTTCGGTTCGTTCCGACCCTGTAAGGGCTGACCGGTTCGATTTCCCGTCCAATCAGATGGACTGCCAGGACGGCTTGTTGGCGTAGGCCCACTTGTAATAATCGCGGTTGCGTAGGCGAGAGGCGGCGGCCTCGTCCACGATTACAGTGGCATGGGGGTGCATCTGGAGGGCTGAAGCAGGGCAGAAGGAGGAGATTCCGCCTTCGACGCTCTCGGCTACGGCCTCGGCCTTTCCTTCTCCGAAGGCCAACAGAACCAGTTGCCGGGCCTTGAGGATGGTTCCGATGCCCTGGGTGATGCAGTGGGTCGGCACCTGGTCGATGTCGTTGTTGAAGAAGCGGGCGTTGTCGATCCTGGTCTGCTCGGTCAGGGTCTTGATTCTCGTACCGGAAGCCAGAGAGGACCCGGGCTCGTTGAATCCGATGTGCCCATCGGTCCCGATGCCCAGAATCTGCAGATCCACACCGCCCGCATCCTCGATGGCCTGGTCGTATTGGCGGCCGGCATCCTTGATGGTGTCCAGATCGCCGTTGGGCACATGTATCCTGGCCGGGTCCAGACCCAGTGGCTCGACCACGGTACGGTTGATGGTGGAACGGTAGGACTGGGGATGGTCGGGGTCCAGTCCGGCATACTCATCCAGGGCGAAGCCACGTACCCGGGAAACGTCGATCCCATCCTTCTTGATCAGGTCTGTAAGAGCCCGGTATGCGGCCAGGGGGCTGGACCCGGTGGCCAGGCCCAGCACTGTGTCAGGATTCCTTCGGATCAGGTCGGCGGTCCGCCTGGCATAGATCTGTCCAGCCTCTTCTTCGGTCTTTACGATGATGATTTCAGTCATGGCCTGTTTCCTTTCCTGCCAGCCCGAGCGTGGGGCCGACTGTTTGATTACTCTCCGCTTAGGTGAATCCCGGGGCCAGCCGCCCTGCTTCCGGCGAGCGCGGCACCGATGGCGGCGATGGGTTTGTCGGTCGACGAGAGTCGAACCCGTTCCGGCAGGTCCAGGGAGGCGATGAAGTGGCTTTTCCGCGCTCTTGCTTCCAGCTGCTCTCTGACCAGGTCGAGGAGGGGTTGGCCGGTTTTGGTTAGACCACCCCCAAGGATGATGACGTTCGGGTCGATGGTCAGGGCAACGATCTGAATGGCCTGGGCGATGCCGTTGCCGATTATGCGCAGTCGTTCGGCGGCGGTCCGGTCGCCCCGCCTCGCCTTGTCGATCATGTCGGGGAGGGGGTGTCTGATGCCGGGCCAGAGCGCCTGGACAGCCGAACCCGACGCTACGGTCTCCAGGCATCCGGACTGGCCGCACTTGCATCGAAACTCGTGAGGGTCAACCGGAATATGTCCGATTTCGCCGATAACCCCGTTGGCTCCGTGCTCGATGGTCCCGTTCCGTATGATTCCCGCTGCCAGACCCGTGCCCAGGTTGATGAAGACCGTTACCTGGTCATCCTCGGGCGGGAGGCTCCGACCCTCGGCGATGTCTCCATGAACCGAATGATCGTCTGCCTCGGCTTCGGTCCGCGAGGGGGAGCGGCCTGTCGGGTTGGTTTCGGCCAGGGATGCCGCTCCCAGTGCCGCGATGTTGACATCGTTCTCCACTCTCACCGACAATTCCAGGGTGTCCTCAACGCTTCGTGCCAGGTCCATGTGGTCGATTCCCAGGTTGACGGCATTATCGACTGTTCCGGCGCGGGAATCGATGCGTCCGGGAATGCCCAGCCCTATCGTGATTCGATTCCGCGGCACTTCTGTGCCCCTGCGGAGGACCTGGCCGGTCAGCTCCCGGACCACCTGGACCGTATCATCATGGATGGCCTGGTTTCCCCGTCGCGAGGGGATACGGTAGGTGGCCAGGATATGCCCCGCCTGATCCAAGGCGACACCCTCGATTTTCGTTCCGCCGATATCGATGCCCAGACCGAGTTTCTCGATCCTGCCCCGGTCCTGATTCGGACAGTTGATGGCTTCGCTTGGAAGCATGATCGTGGATCCGCCTGACCGGTCGTCTTTCTCTTCCAGGACCATGGCTGGCACTCCTTTGCGCGTAACGGGAGGTGAATCCCGTAGTCTCACAGGTGCTAGAATATCACATATTTAGTAAAGATACTAAACATATATGAGTCAGGACATCTGAACATTGATTTTCCGCACGTTCTGAGAGGATGGTCAGCCTTTTCGGTTTCCCTGGATTCTGTATTTGACAAGTTACCTCCATCTTCATTCGGGGCATCCGCTCTCCTCCAAACGAAGCACCATGCCGAATTCCCCTCCCGGCTGCGCCACTTCAAAGGTCCGACTGCGGTTAGAATGCATGATAGGGCATAGGTAGTCCGCTGCACCGAGTTGCGGGCACCTCCCATCCATCGGAATCCCCATCCCGAACATCGAACGTGTAGGCGGCCATGACCAGCAATAATCCAGCCCTCTCCAAAGCCTTGCCGGAATCGGTGAGACGTCATAACAGGGCCGTCCTTCTGAGGTTGCTGTACCCGGATGTAAGCCTGACCCGTGCCGATCTGGCCCGTGCGTCCGGGTTGACCAGGGTGGCCGTTTCCGATATCGTCGCCGAACTGCTGTGTGAGAACCTGCTGATGGAGGCGGGATTCAGTCATTCCTCGGGTCCGGGCAAACGCGGCATGTTGTTGCGGATCGACCCAGAGGGCCGCAATGTCATCGCCCTGGACCTCTCCACCCCATATGTCTTCCGCGGGGCCGTGCTCAACCTCATGGGCCAGGTGACCGCCCGTGAGGAGATTCCCCTGAACGCCGGCAAAAAGGTGCCCCTGAGCCTGGTCGGGGAGCTGGCCAAATCCCTGATTGGCCGGGCAACCCGACCGATCATGGGCATCGGGGTTTCCAGCCCCGGCATCGTCAGCAGCAACGGTGTGGTCGATGACGCCACCAACCTTGGGTGGCTGCAGACCGACCTTGCCGGGTATCTGGTCAGGCAGACCGATCTCAGGGTGTCGGTCAACAACGATGCCAACAATGAGGTTCTGGCCGAGCAGCAGTTCGGGTCCGGGCAGTCGGACATCCTCCTGGTCCACCTGGGCGACGGGGTTGGCGTGGGACTACTGGTGGCGGGTAAGCTGGTAACAGGATGCAACCATGCTGCCGGAGAGATCGGTCATGTGGTCGTGAACGCCGACGGGCCTGTCTGTAGGTGCGGCAAGCGTGGTTGCCTGGAATCCGTGCTCTCGGTTCCTAAGCTGACGGCTCTGATTGACCGTCAGCCTGACGATCTGACATCCATCCTGACCGAGGCCGGTGGCGTTCTTGGTCGCGTCCTCTCCATGCCCATCGGTCTTCTGGACATCCCCCGTGTTGCCGTCCTGGGCGATTCACGTGTTGTCAACAGGGTTTTCCTCTCGGCCATGGAGGAGACCCTCAACCGGACCGTGGCCTCAGACTTTCGCCGGCCGGTGGTGGTCGACCGCTCGGCCCTGGGCGATGACGCAGCCCTCCTGGGCGCTTGCGCCACAGTGGTCTCCGACCAGCTCTACCCGGATACCGGGGTCTGATCACAGGCCTTGTCCTGCCGTCTTCCCCATGAACTCGCGTACATCCTCAGGAACTGCTATCATAACAATCTGTGTGCTGTTCATCTGAAGTATCATGACGGCATATCGCGGGCGTAGTTCATTGGTAGAATGGAAGCTTCCCAAGCTTCAGAGGCGGGTCCGATTCCCGTCGCCCGCTCCATCCGGAACGCTCGGGCATCAGTACTGGAGCGGTTTGCGCGGCGCTGGCCGTGTACATCCACAAGGTGTCGGAGCCGTTCATTACTTCTGGATTCTTCCGCAATGTCCCCTGGCTCCTGGGGTGCCTTCCTGTCTTCGTCATCGATTTCACGCCGAACCGGTCCTTCCCCCCCCCCCCCATACTTAGAACAATCGGGCGTGATGTGTACTCCATCAATTCAGCCAAGGTGTCATTACTGATTGGCTGGGGCCCTGTGGCTGCTGTCATCATGGGCTGTTGCTCCTGATTCAGAACCGACAGGATCGGTCGTGGTGTCGGTTTGGATGATCCGATCATGAACACGACCGGCGCCATCGGCATCTCGATCTCCGGGAGCCTCATGGCGAAACCTGTATTGTCGAACATGAGTTTGATAGGGAAGGCGGGTGCAGGTGCCGCATACCCCGACCTTGCTCTCGTTTCCGCGGTGGCTTTTATTGTCGGCATCGTTCTTGTGGTTCTTTTTCGTGGGAAGTTGTATGGCTCCCGTACGGATCGGGGACCGAACGATGAACTGTTGCCTCCTTATGCTTTTCGCGGGAGTGGTTCCGGCTTCGCCCAACGGAAATACCGGAGGCAGGATCCGGCCGTGATCTCCGGTTATCCTATTCCCGCCTCGGCCGTAGCCCCACTGTGGTCCGGCAAAGGATGCGCAGGGAATCGAGATAACCCGGCAGGGGGGTCCATGGCAGGTGTGGGAGGTGTGTCGGAGCGCTACGAGTCTCGGTCGGCAGTGGATGATGAGTAAGTACATCGAGGTACTGGAAGGAAGGTCATCATGGCTGATTATCACGTGCAATTCGAAAAGGACCGTGGCGTTTGGAGCGTCAAGAGGGCCGGGGCATCACGCGCCTCGAAGACCTTTGCCACCCAGGCCGAGGCCGCCAAGCAGGCCAAGGTCTATGCAGACAATTCCGGTGGCGGCGAGGTCAATGTACACAAGAAGGCAGCCAACCAGGTGCGCGACAAGAGGACCATCGGCAAGAAGGATCCCCGGTCCACCAAAGGATGAGCCAATGCTTGCTCTGTGAACGGAATTGTCAGGATGGTGAATCATTGTCCGCCATGAGGATCCCCCATGTGCGCCACCCATAGACTGTGCAGTAATGAGGTGGTCGATGAAGCCTGGGTGGAAGCGTGGTGAGTCGTATGGCTGATGGATTCAACCAGCTTGATCAGCGTTTGATGGACGGCGAACACGACGAGGGTCTGCCTGCCGCCTATCCTCCCAGGCCTGACACTGATGAACGGCCGATTCAGTTCCAGCATGCCAATGTCTGGGCCAGGTTCGCCTTGGTAACCGGTGTCGTCTCTGTTCTGTCCGGGCTGGCCCTTCTTGCCCATGCCATCGCCCCGACCCGGTTGGGAGTCATTGGCCAGGTGGCCGTTTCCGCCTGGGCTGGAGCCTCACTGGGGTTCGCGCTTCTAACGGTTGTGTTGGTCATCATCGCCCGGCAGACGGACTCTTCCGACGGTGGGCGCCGTTCCGTGGGTTCGGGTGGAATAGTCCTCCTCCTCTGCGGGGTCCTCTGCACGGTTGCCGGCCTGGTTATAGCCGACGGGCACCCTCAGGGTCTGATCAAGGCCAAGGATGTCGATGCCGCGCCGATTGGTTCCGCACAGGCCATGTCCAAGGGTATAGACAGGGCCGTGGGTGTCTGTTCCTCAGGCTGGCAGGAGGCGGGGGCGGACGGATTCGCCGGGGTCTCCGATTTCAGATTCTGTGCCAGCAACAAGATCGGGTACATGGTTTTCAGCAATGATTCCGCCGCTTCCCTGGCCAGGGGCCCCATCCGTTCCCAGGCTGTGAATCTGGTCGAAAGGTATGGTGGCGGTGAGGTTCTTTCTGAATCTGACATTCGGCTGCTTTCCGGCAAACGCTGGGTGGTCATCGGCAATACGGACCAGATGGCCAGGCTCCGGTCGGACTGGGGTGGTCATATGGATTCCCTGCAATCGAACAAGTGAGGTCAAACGAATCAGGAGACACGGGGTCTCGGTCCTCGGTCTGACCTGGGGATCTCGACAATCCGGCGGTCACATGTCCCTCATCCCCTGAATCCTGCACTTGGGGATATGTCGGCATTCAGGGGGAACGGATAGGGCCGGTACCGCCTTGAACCCCGCAGGTAGTACATGTCATCCCGATGGTTGCGCCTGTCTGAAGGAACGAACCATGGATGTTGGTTGCGCCATCATCCGGTGTCGAATGATTCCTGATGCCTTATGATCCGGTGCTTTCCGGAGCTGTGACCAGCATCGGTTTGGTCACATTCGGAGGATATCCGCGGTTTTGCTCGTATCTGTCGTGCACTCGCAATCAGCGGACGGTATCGTGAGTGGTATGGGTAATGTTGAACGAATCGATGACGCAGGCAGGGGCGAGGATGGTCGGATGGGCCTGATCGGCAGGGAGTCCACGGCCGTCCCCGGACGGTTCGGCGATCCGCTCACGGTGGAGCATGCCCTCTACTCCCGCCGTCATGCGGCCGCCAACGTGGGTCGTCCCCTTTTCCTGCTCATGCACGGGTGGGGTTCCAACGAGGAGGACGTGGCCGATCTGATGCGCTACGTGGCTCCCTATAATGACTCGATCTCCCTGCGGGCCCCCATGGTGGTGCCGGGCAGTGAGAAGGGAATGTTCGGTCCCGGATACACCTGGTTCCATGACATGCGGCCTGAGCAGGAGGATCTGGACCGGGATGGATACGCTGCGGCAAGGGCCATCGACGACTGGGTGGGGGAGCATGTTCCCGCCGAGAGGCAGATCGTGGTCATGGGTTTCTCCCAGGGCGGGATGCTGGCCGTTCATCTGCTGAGGGTGAATCCGGAACGGTATCGGGCTGCGATCTGTCTCTCAGGATTCCTGGCACCTGGCCTGGTGAAGGGCACGGCCCCTGCCGATGACCGCCTGGCAGCCATGGAAAAACCGGTCTTCTTCGGGTTCGGCTCCGATGACACGACCGTTCCCAAATACGAGTTCAGGGCTCTGGCCGCCTGGTTGGATGAACATGTCTGGCTGAGGACGTATGAGTACGATCACTTGGACCACAGTGTCGACATTCGTGAGCTGGGCGACCTGCGTCAGTGGCTGGCCGACATCGATGTCAGCTCCGGTCTCATGTAGCGTCGTCCAAGAGCACGGTCGCCTATGCATGGTCGTATGCCTGTATGGCGGCGATCAGAGGGCCGAGTCGGTATCAACCTGCATGACGTAGACGTTGCGACGCATCTCCCTGGCCAGGGAGCGCGAGATCTCGCCCGCTTCATACATGTCCTGAATCTGGCCCAGCTCGATCGCATAGCCTTCCCGCTTGGCCTCCTCGACGTTGTCCCTGACCGCCGGCATACCGGAGTAATCGGTTCTGCCTTCGGCCGAGGATTCGATCATCTGATGATTGATGATGGTCGTGAGGAGGTCCTCGGTCTTGAACCGCCCCTTACCCAATTCGGCATAGAGCTTTTCTATGAGGAAGTGGTTCATTTCCGCCTGAAGATGGCGGCCTACCAGGAATACCTTGTTGTCGCTGAGCTTGAGGGTCTTATGGCGCAGGCGGTGCACAAAGCTGCGGATGAGACCTCGTGCCCTCCTGTGTGACGTGTAGGCCCGCCAGCGGATCTCACCGCCCCTGTCGAGGTGGAAGAGGGAGGATGAGATGTTGGACAGGATCTTCCTGGCCGCCTGTTCCTGGCAGCGCAGTTCCAGCAGGCGGTCCTGGTCGGCCTTGATTTCATCAGGTCCCGGGTTCCCGTCATCCATTTCGTGGTTGGTCGGCTCGGCCGACCGCCTGCTGCGGATCATGTCTGCATCGGCATCGCGGTCGGCAGCGGTCCCTGCCGGCAACTGCCCCGTTGGTACCGGGGACGGGCGCACGGAGGCGGTTGACTCCCCGTCGTTCCTTTCGACACCTCCAGGTCCGGTGAACGTTCCATCCGAATCGGGCATGCTTTCGGAAGCGACCTTGGGGGTGGTTTCGTACCTGGTCGGGTCTATGGCGTTGATATCCCTGTCGGACTTGTTTTTCAAGGATCTGCTATCATCCGAATCCCTCTTGGAGGTATCCGGCTTATGGTCCAGTCGAGCCTCGATCAGGTCTTCGGCATCCTCGATCCGGCTCAGCCGCTCCTCCATATAGTCCTGCTCCCATTCCATGGTCTGAATCTGCAGGTTCTCGAATTCCTTGGGGGAGTATTGACCGATCTCCGATTTGAGTTTGGCGATCCGGTGGTTGTATTGCTTGATGACATGCTGGATGGCCAGTCGGTTCTCGTCATTGATCCTGGTGGAAAGTTCGCGAATGGTTCCACGCAGGATGTCGATGGACTTCTCCACCTGTTGGGCGGGTACCTCGATCTGATGGGAGGGGGCCAGGAGGGGCAGGGCGAAGTTGGCCAGAACCAGGGTGACGATGATGACCCCCGCTGCCACGAAGATCAGCTCATTGCGCATGGGGAAGGAGGCCCCGCTGGAAACCGTGTAGGGGATGGTCAGGGCCAAGGAGAGCGTGATGGTCCCCTTGGGGCCGCCGAAAGTCATGATGGCGGCGGATCGCCAGCGCCGTGCGGTCATGGGGCGTCGCTTCCCGGTCTCTGCGTCCCTGGTGAAGAACAGGACGGCCGCGACCCAGAGAAAGCGTAGGAGGATGACCGTCAGCGACACCACGACGATGGTGGCCACCAGCATCCAGTTGCTGACCCTCCGGTCACGCCAGCTGGTGCCCAGAGCCGTCGGCAGAAGCATTCCCAGGATGATGAAGACGGCCCCGTTCAGGCTGAAGGAGAAGACCTTCCAGACACTGGTGGAAACGATATTGGCCTTGGACGTGTTGGGCCCTACGCCCGTGTGGTCGAACCGGGCCAGAAGGCCGGTGGCTACGACTGCCAGAACCCCTGAGACATGCAGGACATTCTGCCCCACCAGATAGATCAGGAAGGGCAGGAAGAGTTCCAGGAGAATCCTGGTGGTCGTGGTTTCCCAACCCAGACGGCGGGCGGATTCGAAGACCCAATTAACCAAAAAGCCCATGATGATGCCGAATCCGATGCCACCCACAAATTCCACTATGAATTCAAGAAGGGCAGTGGTCATGGAGAAGGACCCGGTGACCGTGGCCAGAATGGCGAACTGGAAGCCGATAACGCCCGTGGCGTCGTTGAAGAGGGATTCGCCTGCCAGGACGGATCGTTGACTGGCCGTAAGGTCGGCACTCTTGCCCAGTGAGGAGACCGCCACCGCATCGGTTGGCCCCAGGGCGGCACCGAGCGCCACGGCCGCCGCCAGGGGAAACATGGGCCAGGCCGCATGGAGGGTGACGCCCACCATGACCATGGTCAGGGCAGCCAGACCGATGGCGAGGGAAATGGATGAGCGGATGTCCTTGAGGAGTTCCGCTTTGTTTATGGTGTGGGCCTCGTAATAGAGCAGGGGAGCGATGAAAAGGACCATGAACAGTTCCGGGTCGAGCTGCATCTTGGGGAAGATGGGGAGACAGGCCATGATCGCGCCCAATGCTATCTGGACCAGTGGCGTCGAGACCTTGGGGATGAACCGCGAAACGAAGGAGGACATGAGAACGGCGGCAACCACACACAGAATCAGGACGAATACTTCCACCGGCTGCCTCTCCGTCTGCAGCTCCGTCCGCGCCCATGGTGCCCGTCGGCCTTCCACAATCATCGTGGGTCAGGAATGAAACCTGCATAGGATTCGAACCCTGGGGAGGAGGAGCTTGTTCCTGTACCTCAACTATTTCAGTATACGGAATGCGATTATCCACAGAGGGGAATTCCGTATTTCAACGCCAAAACCACAACTTGCCCTCCCGGCTTCCTGTCGTCCTGGCCCGATCAGGTCATCCAAAGCTCGCGTTGGGCGTAAATGTGTGAAGATGTGGGCTGCCTTCACCGCCCCAGGTCTGTGCGAACCTCTGCGTCGGTATACTGATTCTCAGTCGGTTGGGCGCCGGATCCTGAGAGGGCGTATGGCGTCTTTCGCAACAAGCGCGTAGATTTCCACCTTCGCCACAACCCGATATGACGGGTCGGCAGTAACCGAACCGATTGACAACAGATATGTCCTCAGGGCGCAGGGTCGCATGACCTTGCACGTCAGCTGAATGACGATGGACCACCCGGGTCCCTTCCCGAGGCATCCACCAGGCGCCCCGCGCATTACGGACAATACGACCGATCCACACGGAAAGGCTTGGCCGATATGGCAGATTCGACCAACCAGCCAATCAACGAAACACAGAACATGAATTCGGAATATACAGGGAATCCCCAATTGGGGGATACGATTTGGCACAGCCTCGATACCGGCGAGGCCATGGCTGCACTCAAGGCGACGGATCAGGGTCTGAACGAGCAGGAGAGTCGGCGACGACTCGGAATCTTCGGACGGAACACTCTGGCCGAGGCGGAGACCAAGCCCAAATGGCGTCTCCTCCTGGAGCAGTTCACCAGTCCTCTGATCGCCGTGCTGATTGTCTGCGGCATCGTTACGATCTTTCTCAGGCACTATGTCGATGCTGCGGCGATCTTCATCGTTCTCATCCTCAATGCCATCATCGGATATTATCAGGAGTCGAAGGCCGACAAGGCCGTAGAGGCTCTGACATCCCTGGCCACGCCGACCACCCGGGTCATGCGTGGTGGAAGCCTGCAAGACATCGACTCGGCGGACCTGGTACCCGGTGACCTGGTGGTTTTGGAGAGCGGAGACCGGGTCCCCGCCGATCTGAGGCTTATCGAGACCCTTCACCTCCGCATCGACGAGGCCATGCTGACCGGTGAGAGCGATGACGCCAAGAAGGGGACGGAAGCCGTTCATAAGGATGCCTCCCTGGGTGACCGCAGCTGCATAGCCTTCTCGGGCACCATGGTCACCAGCGGCCGTGGCAGAGGACTCGTCGTCGCCACCGGCTCGGACACCGAGCTGGGGGAGATCAACGACCTGGTTCACGTGGCCAAGGGCCGCACGCCCCTTCAGCGAATCATCCATCGCACCGAGGTCGGCATAGCCGTGGCGGTTATCCTCGTGGCCATCTTCGTGTTCATCGGTGGTGCAATCATCAACGGGAACGCCACGGAGGCCTTCCTCTCCGCCGTCTCCCTGGTCGTGGCCTCCATGCCCGAGGCCCTGCCAATCGTCCTGACCGTGGCCATGGCCCTGGGTGTTTCCCGGATGGCCGACTACAACGCCATCGTGCGCTCCCTGCCGGCCGTCGAGACCTTGGGGTCCATCACCGTGATTGGCTCCGACAAGACCGGCACCTTGACCCAGAATCGCATGACCGTTGAGCAGTGCACGCTGGGCGGGGGAGACCCGGTCCAGGTTGACCGGATCACCTCGGGTGCCGACGGCATTCGCTCCGAGGCTTTCATGGCCCTTATGCGTGGCGGCGCCTTGACCAATGAGGCGCATCGTCAGACCGACGAGGATGGTGTGATCCATTACAGTGGGGACGCGGTCGATATGGCCATGGCACGTGTGGCGGATCAGACCGGGGCCGTAACCCGTGAGGACCTGGATGCCCGGATCGTCGCCCAAACCCCCTACGAGCCCGAGCTCCTCCACTCCATGACCATCCGGCGAGATTCGGATGGAACCCTGACCCAGTATGTCAAGGGTGCCCCCGATGCAGTCATGGCCATGAGCACGACCATGGTCGGATCGGATGGGAGGCAGGTCGATCTGGATGCCGACGCGATACATGCCTCCTACCGGGCAATGGGCTCCCAGGGACTGCGCGTGATCGGCGTGGCGAGTCGAACCATCGGTCCGGACGACGAGCTCGGTGACCACAAGCAGGCACATGATATGACCTTCCTTGGATTGGAAGGAATGCTGGATCCGCCACGTTCCGGGGTTCGCGAGGCCATAGCCGACTGCGCCAAGGCCGGTATCAGGGTGGTCATGATCACCGGCGACCATCCGGTAACAGCGGCAGCCATTGGGCAGCGCCTGGGTCTGGAACAGACCGAGCACACGCTGACCGGCAGTGAGATGTTGGAGATGAGTGATGAGGTCCTGCGGGCCAGACTTCGCGAAACCTCGATTGCCGCCAGGGTCTCGCCTCAGGACAAGCTCCGTATTGTCGAAGTCCTTCAGGATGAGGGCCATGTGGTGGCCGTGACCGGTGATGGCGTGAACGATGCCCCGGCCCTCAAGGCCGCCTCGGTAGGTATCGCCATGGGTGAATCCGGAACCGATGTCGCCAGGGAGGCCAGCGACGTGGTCCTGACCGATGACAATTTCGTCACCATCACCCAGGCCGTACGGCAAGGTAGGGCCACGTTCAAGGCCATACGCGGATCGGCCTACTTCCTCCTTTCCACGGCCGCCGCCGCCATGATCGCAGTCGGTGTCAACGTGATTGCCGAGGAGCCTCTCCTCTTCCTCCCCCTGCAGATGCTATGGATCAACTTCGTGACCAACGGCGTCCAGGACATTGCACTCGGCTTCGAGCCCGGCTCCGGAGATGAACTGTCGGCGCCGCCGCGTCCAGCCAATGAGGGTCTCCTTTCGGGGACGCTGTGGATCAGGACGGCGGTATGCGGTTTGTGGATGGCCACATGCATGCTGGTGATGTTCCGTTTCAGCCTGGACAGGGGTATGGATCTCACTCTGGCAAGGACCATGGTCCTGACTCTCCTCGTCCTGTTCAATTTCTTCATCGCCATGTCTGCCCGGTCGGAGAATCGTCTGATCATCCAGCTGAATCCGCTTGACAACAAATTCCTTCTGGTTGCATCGTTCGCAGCGCTGGGAATTCACGCGGGGGCCATGTATCTGCCGGCCGTGGCCGGGGTGTTGGGAATGGCACCCCTATCCGGTTCGCAGTGGCTCTCCTGCCTGGTGATCGGGCTTACGGCCCTGGTCTTCAGCGAGGGAGACAAACTGGTCAGGCAGGTTTTTGCCAGGTACGGAATCGGTGTCGGTGGCCATGCCCCGGATCGGCTCCGCAGGGTTAGGCGAAGCATCGCTGATATGCTACGCCCGAACGACTGACGCTGGGAAGCCCCCTCCCTCCTGGGATTGCCTGGTGTCCGATGAACTCCCCGGTCCCATGCTTCCGGGACCGGGGCCGATGGGAGATGGGACCGTCGGCCGTAGGCAGGACGCCATCAGAGACCCGTCGTTCCATCATGGCTGCGGTCCGTGCGCTTGTGCCTGGTGTGTCGTTGAAAGATCGGAGTGATGGTCAGGGCGGAGTAGACTGATCTGACCACGATAAGGCACAGATAGAGAGCCATCAGGTTGGAGTTGGATCGTGGGCTGAGCAACCCTGCCAGCCAGGTCCCCATCGGAGCGGTTGCTGCGGCGACGAGTCCCAGAAACAACCCATTACGTAAGTGGAGCATGTGGTTTCTGAGGTTTGTGATCGTTCCGGAAAGGGTGCTGGGGAGGATGGTCAGCAGCGAGGTGCCCCGGGCGATCAAATCACTGGCACCGAGCATCGAAAGGCCTGGCGTGGCGATGGCGCCTCCCCCCACGCCGAGCATTCCCGACAGGGTCCCCATGCATATGCCCAGGATGATGATGGCAAAGGCCGAACCCACGGATATGTGGATGGTGCTGTGCCGTTGAGGGGTGAAGGTCAGTTGTTGGATAACGATGCAGATCATGAACCCTGCATAGGTCCACCGAAGCACGATCTCGGGTAGGATCTTCAGCAACCTGGTGCCGAGTTGTGCACCTGCCACTGCACCGACGGCCATGAGCAGTGCGGACAGCCAATCGACATTGCCCTGCAGGGCGTAGGTCAGCATTCCCGCGATCGAGGTCGGAATCATCGATGCCAGGGATGTGGCCGATGCATGGCGTTGGCTCAGCCCGATCCAGACCAGTGCCGGAACGATGACTGCGCCGCCGCCGATACCGAAGAGACCGGACAGCAACCCGGCAACGGCCCCTACAAGGAGCAAGACGATACCGGTGCATTTGCGTCCGGACGCATGGCCGGCGCCGTCCCCTCGCACAGGGTCCACATCCGCAAGCACGGGTCTGTCAATCCGTTTCGTCATACCGACCTTTCCCGTTCAACTCTACCTGTGCAATGGCGTTGGGACGGGGGTAGGTCCACCATGGTGCCGGTCCGTCCATTAGACGGAATAAGCCCACAGTGAATTCTCGGGGAAGGACGGTGACGACGAGAAACATTCTGTCTAGAGGGGTTTGCCGGACTTGTGCGCAGGGGGATTCCGACCGCTGTCCCGCCGATGACACCCGAACATGTTGTAGTAACCGGAGGGGTTGTGTATGCTGAACGATTGTCCGGTGCCGAACGTGATAGCGGATTGCTGGACGGTTTGGGAGTTCCGCGGTGTTTGAGGATCTTCCGTCCTGTGTTGTCGATTTCTTGTGTTGTTTCAATGGGCTCATGTTCTGTGAGAGAGCCGAACGGGGGTTGTTCTCATATGCGATTTGGTGGATGGCGGCCGATTGCCGCTGTGGTATTGAGTATGGCGATGCTGACCCCTTTGACGACCGCTACCGCGGAAACCTCCGAAACGGCTACGGTTCCGTCGGGCACACCTGGCTCCGCTATGAAGACGGGTGCATCTGAGCAACCAACTTCACCCCCCCCCCCCCAGAGCCATATAGAATCCTCCGATAAACCGAACGTCTCCCCAACCACACCAGCTCCGACACCGAAGTCGGATAAGAGCGGTGGCGCAACGCCCGCGCAACCGAACGTCTCCACATCCAAAGGTGAGCACACCACCAAGACTACCGGGTCCGATATCGGTGTTCCCGGGCAGGCCGAGCACGATATGCTGGATCAGGATGTGGCAGCGGTCTCGGCCCTGGAATTGACCAGCCGGAAAACAGGCACGGCCCCCTTTGACAATAATGACGACCGCGGCAACGATTCCGGCCCGGACAACGACATAGTCCGGTCATTCGATTCGATTACCTATGGCTACGATTTCACGGTTACGCCCGATTCCAGAACCGACTATTACCGACAAGCACGAATCGGTTTCAGATTCGAGCTGCCCTACGCGGCGAATATCGCAACCTTCAACACGGATGCCATGGGGTGGATGGACCAGACCCCGGGCTATCAACCAACCCTGTCTACCGACACGGTCAATGGTGTGGAAACCCAAGTGTTGACGGCATACCGTCTCATGACGGCGACCTCAATGAGCCAGACCGTGGTCCCTGGCACTGGTTCGATCTCTTTGGCCGTCAAGGTGAAGGCCGCTCCGAACAATACCCGGATTGCACCCAGGGCCATGTCATGGGTGGCCTTTGATGCCACCACGCGAAACCGTGTCATTACCCGCACGGTTCCGGAGGTTCGCGTCTCCGCAAAGCTGAGCCTGAATGTGCGTGTCACTCAGGGGTCAATGCAAAACTCGCTCGATTCCGTATTCAACTTTGA
Source organism: uncultured Bifidobacterium sp. (assembly GCF_945269915.1). GTDB lineage: Bacteria > Actinomycetota > Actinomycetes > Actinomycetales > Bifidobacteriaceae > Bombiscardovia > Bombiscardovia indica. The sequence goes on from NZ_CALYOY010000010.1 coordinate 51,519, forward strand.
CGAATCCGGTGCCGAGAATGCCCCGAACTATGGTCTGGGCAAACGCCAGGGCGTTATGACCCGTTTCAATTGGGCCGTTGATTTGCGCTGGAAGGACCGAACCAAGGGACTGCGTGGTCTTGAAGCGCCTTCCGGCCCCATCACCTTCTCCTTCACGGCCAAGAATGTATACAACACGATCAACGATGGCCATCAACAGCAACCCAATGCTGATTTGCAGCCGTATCTGTGGGATTACGGCCCTGTGGCCTGGGAAGCCAAGACGGCCCATGAGGGCCGTTCGCCCGGGAGGCAGGATTGGTTCCCCTCCAGAGAAAACGCGGACTATGCCATGTCCGAAGAAGGCGTTCTCGGTAAGGATCGCGTCTACAACAACGGTACCTATCGACTCAGTGAGAGCCGCTCATCGCAGGGCACTGTCATTTCAGTGACCTTAAAGGATTATCAGGTCTCCGATGCCTTCCCCTTCCTGGCACTGTCGCATTCCGACGACTACAGCGGTTGCTCCGCAGCCTTCATGTCGGCCGGGTGCTCGCAGCTTGAGGTTGGCGAAATCTCCACCAACTACCTCTACCTCTTCAATCCCACCACGGACAGCCATGGACGAAGCGTCAACGAAATCTACAATAAGGAGATTTCCTTGGAGAGCACGCTCAGCGACGGTGGTCTGCAGGCTACGTCGGTTACCGGGGACAGGCTGGCCAACCCCCGCGACAAGGATGACACATCCAATCAGGCGGTCACCAAGGCCGATGGTGAAAACAATGATGATGAGAGGCATACTTCGGTTGACTTGGGGCCCCGAGGAGATCTGAAGAACAGAATCGCCTATAACTGTGCGAGCGATCTGGCCGAATATCAGAATGGCATGGACTGCGCGGGTTGGACGGGTGAAGATGAGGACCACGGCACCGATATGGGGGCACGGGGTTCCCGCACCGGTCTATCGGCCTCCATAGAGTTCAGTGTCAATAGCAGGAAAAGCCTGCCGGCCCTGGGGATGAGTCTCGTGAAGATAGACCCGGACTACATCGATCTGCCCAACTCCGGTGACGATATAGCCATGCCTTGGAAAGGCGATGGGTACTGGACCGATTGGGCTGCGCATCCCGTGGAGGGACAAGGTCCCAAAATCACGGTTCTGTATGCCGCCAAGAAGGACGGCACCAAGTGGGCTTCCAAGCAGGAACAGAAGTCCGCCGATATTGATGACCTTGTCTATTACCCGAGCAAGGCGGATGCTGAGAACGCCGGAAAGACCGTTGTCGCCATCCTTTTGCGAAGCCATACGGCAGCCCCATCCAACAAGGCCGGGCATCAATCCCTATATGTCTTCGGGGTTATTCCGGCCAGGATAAAGAGCGATGCGCGCATGAACGGTGTAGCGCAGATGACTTCGACCATCCATGCGTACAATCGTCAGCAGCTGGCTGCGGTATCCGGCCTGGATCCGGACAGATCCACCGATGCCGAATGGGAATCCTGGGCGAACGGCCTCAGCGAGCAGCAGCTCGATGGGCTCTGGAAGACCAATAATCCCGTCTACCATAACAACCCCAATGCCAATACGGCCGGTTACCGGACTGCGGCGTATGACAAGGACGGGTATATGGTCAGCGACCCGACTCCAGGCAAGTATTATGGTGATTCCCTGTACATCGTGGGAGAATTCCCCAAGGTCGGCAAATCCATCGTGCAGCATTCGGCATCGGGTAGACCCAAATCGGTGTATGACCTGGATGCCGAGCAGCGTACGGCTGATTGGCAACTGGGTCTCAGTGTGCATTCCCAGTTCGAGGGCAAGGGCAACTCCGGTCCGCAGCATCGCACAGTGTCTATCGTCGTGGACGACACCCTCCCCAAGGGGTTGAACTATCTGGCGGGCTCAAGCATACTCGGCGGGACCTACCAGGAGCGCACGCCCCGTCAGGGTCATGTGACAGGCGGAGAGACCATAGAGCCGACGGTCACGGTCAACAGTGACGGGACCACCAAGCTGCGGTGGAGAATCCACTCGGACCAGGTGTTCCTTGACGGCCCCGATGTACCGTTATATTATTCGACATCCATTGGTGATTCATTCGATGCGTCGAAGGATGTGGTATCCGGCGCCTCTCTGAACAACCAGGTCAGAATCTTCAGCGAGAACAACAAGAACTCGGCTACCGCAAATAACGGCATGAAGGCGAACCTGTCGATTTCGGTCTACCGTTCGCATTCGGCCGCCCTGGCGGTGCGCGCCGATCCGGTGATCAATGATGTCGAGACGGACCTGGGCTATAATTCGATGATCAGCAATCCGATGCAGGACGTGAGAATCGAGAACTTCGCCTTGGGAATCATGCCCTATAACGGTGCTGACTCCGAGTCGAACTTCCACGGATCCTACAGGTTGAGCAAGCTGACCGTCGTCCCTTCCGGCAGCACCGATCTCTCCGGCAGCAAGATTTATGTGACCACCGACACCGCCATTCGCGGCATGGACACCACCAGGCTGAAGCGCGATGACATAGCCTCACTGCCCGGAATGATGGAATTGCCGGTCGGCCCCGGCGGTGAAGTCGCGATTCCAGCCAATCTGGGGACGCCGACTGCTTGGGCGTTCACGGGATCGACCCTTCCTGTCGGCGGAAGGTTCGATTTCCGCTTCACGATCAGGCCACAGGGGAACCAGGCCGGAGATGTCTACTGCGTATCCTGGCACGACGGTCACAACACCGTGATTGCTTTCTCCCAGGTAGTGAATCGCCGGGTTAGCGGCGTGGCTTGGTTTGATCTCAATGGTGATGGAAGCAGGACGGACGAAGACCGGCTCCTCGCAAATGTCCATGTTGATATGGTCGACTCAACCGGTACCGTCCTCAAGGATATGAGCGGTCGGCATATGCGTACCACCACCGATGCCGATGGTCGGTATTCCTTTACCAATGTGCCTTCCGGCAGCGGGTTCCACCTCCGGTTCACTCCCGCGGACGGTACAACATGGGAAAAACTCCGGGTGACCCGCAAGCAGGCCCCCGGTATTGATGCCTCGAAGAATTCTGATTCCGATGCCGTCCTTGATGGTCCTGATGGTTCGTTGTCCGCAGCGGATATCGCGCTTGCGGACTTTCCCCTGGCGAGCCAGATGAGGACGGTCGTGTATGAGGATGCAAACGAGGACCACGGTCTCACGGGAGATTTGCGCATAGCCGATTCGGGTGCGGGATTTACCGTGGGTAAGGAACTTCAGGGCCGCGATTGGCGTGGTTCGGATTCCTTCGTGGTTGATGTAACCCCCTTGAATGGTGCCCCGGCTTCGGCCTTCCCCGCCAGGATCACTCTGACGGCTGGCAGCAAAGAGCAGAGGTTGGCGTCTTCTGCTTCGGCTTTCCCCATGAAGCCGGGCATCACAACCTACCGGTATCGGCTCGCTGAACATGCGGGCAGTGCCGACAAGATGACCTATGATACGCACACATATACGGTTGAGGTGAGTGTTGATGACAATTTCACCGCTCTGGTCAGGAACGTAGGCATCCGGCTGATATCCGATAACGGAGGCGAAATCAACGGTGACAACCATGTTGTCTTCCGTAATGTGTTCACGCCTGATCCCGTGTCGGTCTCGTTGGGTGCGAGGAAGGTCCTGCATGGTCGTGACCTGCGTGCGGGGGAGTTCTCGTTCACGTTGACGGACAAGGCCAGCGGTTCCGTGGTGGATACGGTGTCGAACGGGGCGGATGGTTCGGTCTCGTTCAAGTCGCTGGAGTTCGGTTCGGCGGGCACGCGGCGGTACGAGATCGCCGAGGTGGCCGGTTCGGATGGTCATGTGGCGTATGATTCGGCCAGGGTCGAGGCGGTTGTGGAGGTCTCCGCCGATCGTGCGTCCGGGGGGTTGTCGTCCCGTGTGGTGTATGGGACGGCCGATCATGCGGCTCCGGTCTTCACGAATACGTTCACGCCCGACAAGGCGCGGGTCTCGTTGGGTGCGAGGAAGGTCCTGCATGGTCGTGACCTGCGTGCGGGGGAG
>NZ_CALYOY010000011.1 GCF_945269915.1 uncultured Bifidobacterium sp.
CAGCTCCACTCGAACACAGCCGCCCGGGTTCGCCCGGACGGCTTTTTGCTGCTCTCCTTGATTTCATCCTGGGAACCGCAGATTGTATTGGACGGTGCCTGGATGGTTGCCAGGACCCTCCCCGTCGCATAACAACGTGGAACTGCAGATCAGCAGAGCGAAACGACTGTGCCAATAGCCCGGAATACAAATTCAACAAATCCCTGTTCATACCAGTAGAGCAATACTTCCAATGCCATATCGCACTATTCTCAACACACTACGCACACATATTCATCGGTTGGCACTTATCGAATAGACCTCATTCATCGAACAGGGTGATTGGACATTCTGGAGGGTGGCGAACACTGATGCCGATACTCGCTGTGGCATTGGCTTTCTTGACGAATTCAATGAATTTATCATCCCACGAATATACTACGGTGGCATTCGCGTATTTTGCCGTAGCCAATATCGCAGAATCGATAGGACGGATACACTGTATTGACGTATTATCGTGGTACCACTCGGCAGCAGGCAAGGTAAGATCCGCAAAATCAAGCGTGGAATCCTCACACCACTGCATCACTTGCTGTTTCATTTCTTTGTATTGTCTTTTAGTCGGGTTACCGTCCGCATGAATAATATGGTCCGACGACAGTTCAATCAGGGCGATGGAAGGAAGCAGAAGTTCAAACTGCCCACTGATGGCATCATCCAACAATCGTTTTGATCGGTCCAAACACGTCGCGGGGAGATTGTCCATCTTCCCCAGAGCGACGTTCAAGATAACGTTGGTATCAACAATGGCACGCGCGGGGTAACGAAGTCCATCTTCCCTCTCCATATTTAGGGTCATTGGCTATCCCCTCTGGTGATCCGTTGCTCTCCGCAGCTTCTCAGCGAGTCGATGATACTGACAGAGTTCACACCTGACGGCAACTGTATCTTTATGGTATTGACCAAGTCATCAGCCGTGACCGGTGCGCGATGCTTCTTCTGAATCGTTTGAATTCCTTCAGCATCCATCGAGAGACAATCATCAGCATCAAGCCGAATAAACCCCGTAACCTCTATCAGCCTTCCAGGATTGAGCGTGCTCACGACACCATCAAGATCACTCGGGAAAGTGACCTTTACCCTTCTACCGCTCGATTTATCCACCAGCCCGATCGACCTATGATTCCTCTGTAATATGAGCTTGTCGATTTTCCCCTGAATGCGACCGAAGGAACGACGTGCAGCCTTCTTGAGAAGACGCTCTAAGTTCTCAAGCAACTGTTGGTCGAGGATGCTAATCTGACCATCGATATTCAGAATCAGGTCTGATTGAGTTTCATGAACAAGAGCGTTGGAGTTTTCTATGACCCGTTTAAAAGTAATCAACGCAACCTGATTAGGTTCAGCCGATGAGGCCATGCCGGCAAAGGACCTCATCACTTGTAAAGATCGATTGGCCAAGGAATCATAAACAAGAGGTTCAGCAGTCATATGGACGCTCGCTATACGTGCCTCGGTGACTATCCAATCGTCGGCCTCTGCTTGAGACAACAATTGAGAAAATGCCTCAGCCGCCAGATTAAAAGCTCTAGCCGTAACTTTTTCAGGAGGGCAATTGACTTCAAAACTAAAGTGCGGCACGTCCATTGTCCCTCCCTCCGATCCTACTGGATAAGCGTATCATTGACCACCCGTATGCCATAGGAATCAATCGTTTGGAAAATAACCGATCTGGCGCTGTACCGTACACAGCACAAAACGGAACTGATCTAATCGAATATTGACTTTGCAATACCGATCAGCGCCCGAGCACCAAGCAGGTCGTCATTCAGTGCGCCTTTGCTCGGCAATCAGGAGTATCTCCGCTCAAGCTGTGCATAACGGGATTCGCGGGCGCCCAGGCGGATGGATTCGATATCGGCTTTGACCTGACGGTACCGGGCGGCCAGATCGTCGCGTCGGGATGGCGACAGGGTGGGGTCATCCAGCTGGTAGAGGATCTGATCCTTGCGCTTCTCCAGTAATGTGCGGATACGAGTGTGGTATTGGTCGAGCAGCTCAGGCCCGGAATACCCGGGTGAGCGCAGAACTACATCTGCCGGGTCCTGATACTTCATTGGAGCGAATATACCGGTCCGTGGATTAATACAAGCTTTATCTCGCCATAGGCATAGGCGGCCACGGATCGGCGCGGTCCTGTGGTCGCCTCTAGACTGGCAGACATGAGAATCGTCATACAACGTGTTTCCAGGGCACATGTGGATGTGGTCGATGACCGGGGCCAGCCCGATGGGGAATTCGAACCACAGCAGATCCGGCAGGGGCTGCTGCTCCTGGTGGCGGTCAGTGACCAGGACGGCCCTGAGCAGGTGGCCTATGCGGCCCGGAAAATTGCCAAGATGAGGATTTTCGAGGACGACCAGGGCAAAATGAACCGTTCGGTGGTCGATTGCCGGGGGCGGATCATGTCGGTCTCCCAGTTCACCCTCTATGCCGACATCCGCCACGGCAACCGTCCCAGCTTCATCGGAGCCGGCAGGCCCGACCATGCCGAAGAGGTCTGGGAGGACCTCAATCAAGCCCTGTCGGAATACGGCATCGAGGTGATCACCGGCAGCTTCGGTGCCCACATGAGGTTGGACTTCGTCAACGACGGACCTGTGACCATCCTCCTGGACACGGACGAGCTGATGCAGGCACCCGCCCACCAGGGCTGACTTTACGCAAACGAAGGAGGGCGCAAACCACCGCAGCCGGTCAATGGCTCGATGGACACATTCCTGCTGAGGGCAATATGAAACGGCTGTACCACCGCTTACTTGACGATGGGTCTGAGCGGGGCGGAGACATCGAGCTGGTGTTTGTCACCGATCTTGCTGGGATCATTGATGATCTTGTCAACGACGGCCAGCTTGAGCTTCAGGTCGGAACCATCTCCCCAGATGATCACACGCTCCCCCCTGTTCAGCTCCGTGGTGATGGAATCCTGGGTGTCGGCGGTCACCTTGGTCACTGAGTGACGCATGTCCTCGGGCATGGAGGAGAGGATCAGCAGGGTCTGCTTGACGGTCCGGTCGCTCTTGCCGCGCTCCAGATTGGCCACCTGGATGATGGGGATGTTCTTGGCCGGCCTGTCGACGGCGTTGAGCACCCGCCCCTTCCGGTCGACGGCGGTCAAAGTGCCCTGGGAATCCTTGAGGATGGCCGTGGGCTCCTGGGCCCTGAAAGTCACATCCAGGCCATGGGGGAAGTGCTTGTGCACCTGGGCATCGGTCACGCCGGCCATACCGCCGATGTCCTCTTCAATCGACTTGGTCGAAACCAGCATGAGGGAACGGTCGCCCTGCTCCCTGACGATGGACTCCACCTTCTTGTTCGCCACCCAGGCGTTGCCGCCGGAGACCTCGATATCCTCGGCTTGGAGCCGGAAGACCGGTGATATGAAGAGAAGCCAGACCAGGGCCGCGATGAGGGTCAGAACCAGGAAGGTGACACCGGCGCGGATAAGGATGACACGGCGGCTGGCCGACTTCTTCTCGTTGACCCTGGCCTCGAAGTCGATGACCTTGGGACGGACGAAGACCCCCATGCCCTCCTGGTCCCGGTCGACCCCGATGCGATTCGACACGGCCTGGTCGGAGGGCATGGCACGGGCATCAACGAAATCGTCGGCCCGGCTTTCCTGCTCCGAGCGAATCGCGCGCGGGGACGACTGGTCGGCAGTGGTCGCAGTCTTCCCCTTGGATCTCCGACGGGAGGGAATCAGTTCCTTGGATCGACGGCGCCTCCGGGACTTCCCGGACTCCGTGGGTTCCCCGGAGTGCCCGACCTGTTTGGAACGCGGACCGCCGCCCTGTCTGGAACCCTCTTGCGACACAGCCCCGTCCGCACCCGACACCGCATCCTTGGAGCGGGAGCGGATGGATCGCCCGGACCGTCCATGCCCGTCCGGGTTCCGGGAGCTGACGACTCTGCGGGATGTCACCGTGTCTCCTCTTTCCTACCCTGGCCTGAGAACCTGACGGAGAGTTCATCAAGGATGACCTGCCCCATGGTGGTGATGTCGCCTGCACCGACCGTGATGATGACATCACCGGACCGGGCACGGTCGGCCAGGTCCAGAGCCGCCTGGTGCATGTCCCGGCAGGCATGGAAGGAGGCCTGATGCACATCTCCGGCGGCTGTGGTCTGGCGGGCCTGCAGAATGGTGTCGGGACCAACCTCGGGGTAGTCCTCCTGGCGTTCCCGGGCGGGGAAGATACCAGTCACGGTCACATCATCGGCCCGGTTCAGGGCCGAGGCGAACTGGTCGGCGAAGATTCTGGTCCTGGAGAAGAGATGAGGTTGGAAGAGCACACGGATGGTCCGGTCCGGGTAACGTCTGCGGGCGGCATCCAACAGGGCGGCGATTTCAGTGGGATGATGGGCGTAATCGTCCACCAGGGTCACCCCACCGACCTCTCCCCTGACCTCGAACCGCCTGGAGGCCCCGCGGAAACCACCCGCCGCACGGGCCGCGGCCCGAGGGTCCAGGCCCAGGAGGGTGCAGGCGATGATGGCCGCTGTGGCATTTCGGGCGTTGTGGATGCCGGGTATGGCCAGATCGACTGGCACCTCGACGCTCCGGTCCGCACTATCCCCGGAATTCCCTGAATCTCTGCCGGTATCGTCCCCGGCCCGGTCAAGGAGGTCGGCCGGAATCTGCAGAGTGCAGTGCTCACGGCCCGATCCACTGGCCTCGGACTCGGATACGATCCTGACCAGGCTGGCCCCCTTCAGGGCCTCTCCCAGCTCCGAGCGCGTTTCGGTCGAGTAGACCACCACCCTGGCCTTGCAGGTCCCGTTCAGGTCCCGCAGGACCTCCAGGGCACCCTGGTCATCTCCGCAGATGACCAGATACCCCTGGGCATGGCGGACATGGTCGACGAAGGCCTGGCGGAAGGCGGCCGGGGTTCCGTAATGGTCCAGGTGGTCGGGTTCCACATTGGTCACGATGGCGATGGTGGGGCGGTACTTGCCGAAGCTCCCGTCCGACTCGTCCGCCTCGGCCACCAGCACGTCACCCTGGCCGACATGGCCCCCGTCGATGGCCCCCCGTGCGGTCTGGATGGAACCCCCGATGGCATAGCTGGGGTCGGCGAGCCTGCCGGTTCCGGCATTGGCCAGAATGTGGGCGGTCAAGGCGCTGGTGGTGGTCTTGCCGTGGGCTCCGGCCACGGTGACCGAACGCCTGGAGGCCATGAGGAGGGCCAGGATGTCGCTCCGGTGCAGGAGTCGGGCACCCTGGGCTCGGGCCGCCAGGATCTCGGGGTTGTCGGGCTTGATGGCGCTGGACCAGACCACGGTCCGGGCACCCGCCACGTTCCCGGCGCTCTGCCCCAGGCGGACCGTGATACCCAGCCGCTCCAGGCGGTCGGTCTTCTCGCTGGCCTGCCTGTCGGAACCGGAGACCTGCACGCCGACCTGGTGGAGCATCTCGGCCAGGACACTCATTCCGGCACCCCCGATACCGATGAAGTGGGTGGCTCCCAGGTCCTGGGGGTCGGTGATCCCCGTTCCGGCCAGGGCATCCCGGGTCGGGTCCAGGGGCAGGGCAGACGGGTCCGCTTCCCCGGTGGTTGGGTTCCTACGATCAGTGCTGGGCAAGATACATCTCCTCGGACGATTCCATACTGACTCCATTATGACGGCAGACCTGTACGCGCAGGGTGGCCCTATCCGCCCACCGACCCTGCCTGCCCCACCGGGCCTTCAGCCCTTTTCGGCCACGGAAAGAATCCTGGAGGTCATGACCTGGGCCGCATCGCGGATGCCGTAATCCCAGGCATGGTGCCGCATGGTGCCCAGCCTGTCCACATCGGCCAGGAGGGCGGGCACCTGCTCTTCGATCCAGGCGGGGGTCAGGTCGGCATCGGCCACCATCAGCCCTCCCCCGGCCTCGACGACCGGCTGGGCGTTGAACCGCTGCTCCCCGTTGCCGATGGGCAGGGGAACATAGACGGCCGGCAGGCCCAGGGCCGTCAACTCGCTGACCGAACCTGCCCCGGACCGGCAGATGACCAGGTCGGCACAGGCGAAGGCCAGATCGATACGTTCCAGGTATTCGGCCATGTGGTAATCACCGGAACCACGGTGGGCCGGATCCAGGTCGGTGACCACCCCATCGCCCAGATCGCGGACAACCTGCTCCTGCACCTGGCCGCTCTTGCCGCGCCCGGTCAGGTGCACCACCTGCCCAAGTTCCAGAAGCCTGCCCGCACAGGCGGATACGGCCCTGTTGAGGCTGGCCGCGCCCAGAGAGCCGCCGGTCACCAGGACCACCTTCCGCTCGGGGTCCAACCCCAGCTGTGCCGCGGCCTGGACCCGGGCAGCCCGGGAGTCACGCTCCATTTTCACGACCAGGTCGGCGATGGCAGGCCGCAGGGGCAGCCCGACCCGTTCGACCGGGATACCCGGACGGGCCTTGATGCCGGTGTGATCATAGGCCGTGCCCACATAGTCCGCCCACCGGGCACCCAGCTTGTTGGCCATGCCGGCCCTGGCATTCTGCTCATGAATCAGGATGGGCAGGCCCATCACCTTGGCGGCCCTATAGACCGGTGCCGAAGCGTAGCCGCCGAAGCCTACGACCAGATCAGCCGATTGTCGGCGGAGAATCTCCTTGACCCTGCCGACCTCCCTGCCCCACCGCATAGGGAACTTCAGGGCATCCGTATTGGGACGACGGGGGAAGGGTACCTTCTCGATCGTATCCAGGGGGAATCCCGCAGCCGGAACCAGGTCGTGCTCCAGACCTACGGCGGTGCCGATGACGCTGATTCGGGCCTGGGGGCACTGCCCGCGCAGGGCGGCCGCCACGCTGAGCAGGGGGTTGACATGCCCTGCCGTGCCGCCACCCGCCAAGACCACATGGGGCCCGTCTCCGGACCCGTCTCCCTGCTTCGCCATTCCTGTCCGACCCCTGTCACTCATGCTGAAAATCCTACTCAGGCCCCCGTAACGAGGGCCTTGACGTCGGGTTGGGTCCGAATCATCCGCAGGGCCACCCCGGCCGCCATCAGGCACATGATCAGGGCCGTGCCACCCGCGGAGACGAAGGGCAGGGGCAGACCGATGACCGGCAGGAGCCCGAGGACCACGCAGATGTTGATCAGGGCCTGGCCCACCAGCCAGACGTCCAGGCAGACCAGGACCATGCCGGCGTACCGGTTCTTGGTGGTCAGGGCGATCCGCAGCATGCACCAGCCCATGATGATGAAAGCCAGGATGACCAGGGCAGCCCCGAAGAAGCCGAGCTCCTCGCCGATAACGGCGAAGATGAAGTCGTTGTGGGCCTCGGGCAGGTAGTTCCACTTCTCCCGGGAATTGCCCAGACCCACCCCGCTCAGACCACCGGATGCCATGGCGTAGAGACCGTGAATGGATTGATAACAGACGCCCTGAATGTCATCGGCCGAGCACTTCCCATAGGCCGCCATGATGCGCTGGGTCCGGTTTCCGTTGCCCATGACCGAGAAACCGATGATACCGACCAGGCCGACCACGGCCAGGCTCAGGAGCCACCTCAGGGGGAAACCGGAGACCAGAAAGGCCACGAAGCCGATGATGACGATGATCATGGCCGTGCCCAGGTCCCTGCCCAGCATGATCAGGCCGAAGCTGAGCACGAACCCACAGATCGGCGTCAGATACGGTGTCCACGGGTGGGTGGGGGTCTTCCCCTCCCGGATCTCTCGCTGGGCCTCAATCAGGGCCTGGGGAAGCCATATGCACAGGGCCAGCTTCAGCATCTCGGCCGGTTGCATGGAGATGCCCCCGATCGAAATCCACCCCTGGTTGCCGTTGGCCGAGCGCCCCAGTGGGGTACGGGTCAGAAGCTGGAAGAACTGGCTGAAGACCAGGAAAGCCAAGGACCAACGCTGGTAATCCTCCACCTTGATCCGTTGGGCGGCGAAGGCGATGACCAGGCCGATCACACAGTAGACGGTCTGCCGGACCACCTGGCTCCAGGGGGAGCTGCCCTGGGCCACCAGGTCGACCGAGGACGAGGAGAAGACCATCATCAGTCCGAAGACCGTGGTGGCTATGACCGAGGCCAGGAACCCGTAGTAGCACCAGAGCGGGTTCATGATGGCCCGCCATCCCCGGTAGGGGTTCTGGGGCATGCCTGTGCCGCCACCGGTCGAGTCAGTGGTTTTCGCCATGAGCCTTCACCCACCTGTCGGCCTGATCCGCGAACTGCTGGCCACGATCGGCGTATGACTTGAACTGGTCCATGGAGGCACAAGCCGGCGCCAGGAGCACCACCTGCCCGGGGCGGGCGTAGGAACCGGCGGCCTGGACGGCCCTGGCCATGACATCCTGCTCGGGCTCAGGGTTTATCAGTGTCAGGGGAAGGTCCGGGGCCTCGGCCTCGAAGGCCTGGAGCATGGTGGTCTGGTCCCTGCCGATGATGACCACGGCAGACATCCGCCGGGCCTGTGTCCTCACCAGGTCCTCGAACCGGGCTCCCTTGGCCAGGCCACCGGCGATCCAGACCACGGAACCATCCTGGTAGCTGGACAGGGAAGCCATGGCCGCGTGGGCGTTGGTGGCCTTGGAATCGTCCACGAACCGGATGGCGTCCGGTCCGGAACCCAGACTGGCGACGGTCTGGATCCGATGGTCTCCGGGTGTGAAGACTCGCATGGCTTCCAGGGCCGCACCCCTATCGGCACCGGCTCCCAGGCAGAGGGCCAGGGCACACAGGGCATCGGCCAGGAGGTGGGGGTAGACGGTCCCGTCGGGTTCGCTCAGATGAGCGAGGTCCGACAGCCTGACCAGTCGCTCGGCCCTGTCTGGCTCACCACCGGCCAGGCCGCTCTTGTCGACGATCCAACCCCGGTCCACGCCGATCTGCCCTGCTGTGGGGCTGCCAAGGGTGAACCCCACCTTCAAGCATCCGGGGGCCGGGTGGGCCCGGTCGGTCAGAACGCGGACCCGGTCATCATCGGCGTTGTAGACCAGGGCCTTGCGCACCCCTTCATAGACCTTGGCCTTGTCGGCGGCGTAGCGCTCGAACCCGCCGTGCCAGTCCAGGTGGTCGGCCGCCAGGTTGGTGATGGCCGCGCATTCCAGGGCCAGGGAATCGGTGAAGTGGAGCTGGAAGGAGCTCAGCTCGACGCAGAGGCAGTCGTTCGAGGGGTCCAGAACGGCCTGGGATACGGCCTTGCCGATGTTGCCGACCGCCGGTGCCCGCAGGCCCGAGGCCTCCATCATGGCCGAGGCCATCTGGGTGGTCGAGGTCTTCCCGTTGGTGCCGGTGATGCCGATCCAGGGGGCGGGGGCACCGGTCCGGGCGCTGTCCACCCGCAGGTTCCAGGCCACCTCGACCTCGCTGACCACCGGGATGCCCCGCCGCTGCGCCTCCAGGATGAAGGGGGTGCGGGGGTTGAAGACCGGCGAGGTCATGACCAGATCGACCTGGTCCCAGTCGATGGCATCAAAGTCATGGAGATCGGCCTGGGCCACCTTCTGGTCCAGGGTGGTCACAGCGGCCGCACGTCCCTGCAGGGCCTCGGCCACGCTTCTGCCCGAGATGCCCAACCCTACGACCAGCACCCGCTTGTCACTCATGTCCATGAAGGGAAACACCCCGTTTCATCGGGCCGGCGGTTCCTGGTACTGATACCGGTCGCCGGCGGACCGCTACCCTGCACATTTCTGCCGCTCAGACGGGGAGCCCGGACCGGACCACCCAGTCCACATAGAAGAGGACCAGGGCCAGGAGGACGAAGATCAGGTCGATCATCCAGAACCTGACCACCACCTTGGATTCCTGCCACCCCATCAACTCGAAGTGGTGGTGGATGGGCGCCATCTTGAAGACCCGTTTGTGGGTCAGTTTGAAGTAGCCCACCTGAATCACGTCCGAGGCGGTCTCGACCACGAAGAGCCCGCCCAGGATGACCGCGAGGAGCTCGGTGTGTGTGGCGATGGACAGGGCCGCGAAGAGCCCGCCCAGGGCCAGGGAGCCGGTGTCGCCCATGAAGATGGAGGCCGGGTTGGTGTTGTACCAGAGGAAGCCGAAACAGGCCACGGCCGCGCAGCAGGCGATGATGGTCAGGTCCAGGGGGTCGGAGACGGCGTAGGAGTGGCCGGGATGGCCCGCTCCCTTGAGGTGGTAGCTCTCCCAGAAGGCGATGATGGTGTAGCCGGTGAAGGCGATCATGGAGCTTCCCGATGCCAGGCCGTCCAGACCGTCGGTCAGGTTGACGGCATTGCTCCAGGCCGTCATGAGGAGGTTGACCCAGATGATGAAGAGGATGATGGCCACGGCATGGCCGGCGAACTCGAAGTTGATGATGGGACGCTCCACGAAGGAGATACCGGCCTGGGCGCTGGGGAAGCCGTTCTTGGTGGGGAGCTGGAGGGCCAGTATGGCGTATATGGTGGCCAGGATGAACTGACCGGTGAACTTGGCCCTGACCGACAGACCCAGGTTCTGCTTCTTACGGACCTTGGCAAAGTCGTCGATGAAGCCCAGGCCGCCCATGGAGAGCATGGCGAAGAGGACCAGCATGGCCGAGAGGGATGGGGACTCCCCCCGTGACAGGTAACGGTAGAGCGCGGAAACGGCCCACCCCAGGAGGATGGCCAGGTTGATGACCAGGCCGCCCATGGTCGGGGTGCCCCTCTTGACCTGGTGGGACTTGGGACCGTCCTGGCGGATGTACTGCCCATAGTGAAGACGGTGCACCAGCCTGATCAGCAGTGGGGTCCCGGCCAGTGTGACCACCAGGGAGACCAGAATTCCTATGATGAGGGCTATCACTGTGTGTGCTCCAACTCTTGGATCATGTCCGTGAACGTTTGCGCCTGAAAACCGGCTTTCAGCTTACCCATACCTCAACCCTGCCACCTCTCCGCCAGGGCCGAGAGGCCGGACATGTGCGACCCCTTGAGGAGAACCAGGGATCCGGGGTGCCTGGCGGCCAGGGATTCGACCACTTTGCCGGCCTGATCGGCATCCTGGGCGTACCTGACCAGCATGGGGGCGGTTCCCCCCTCGGTCTCACCGGCGGTCTCCCCACCGGCCCCCCTGACCATGGCCCGGACCAGGGCATCCGCCGACTCGTCGGGGCAACCCACGGCGACCAGGGCATCCAGGCCAAGCTGACGGCAGTAGGCACCGACCTGCTCGTGGAGCTGTGCAGACCGGTCCCCCAGCTCCAGCATGACCCCCAGGACGGCAATCCGGTATGGCTCGGCACGGCCCTTGGCACCCTGCCAGGTGGAGAGGGCATCCAGACCGGCACGCATGGAATCAGGATTGGCGTTGAAGGAGTCGTCGATCAGGGTGAACCCCGCCCGCGCGGTCCGCACCGTCCCCACGGCCATGCGGTGGGGGCTGATCCTGTCATCCCGGCCCAGTCCTTCGGCGATGGAACGGGGATCCATGCCCATATGGTGGGCCACCGTGGCCGCCGCCAGGGCGTTCATGACGTTGTGGGTGCCTGATATGCCCAGGTGAACCCGGACCGGCTCGGCATCGGCGAGGGACAGGGTGAAGGAGGGCCTGTCAGAACGGTCCCGTTCCACGTCGGATGCACGGGCATCCAGGACAGCCGTCTTCCCATTCATGCCGAATCTGAGTACTCCGCCCCTGGCCAGGGGAGCCATGGCCGCCACCCGGGGATCGTCGGCGTTGAGGACGGCCAGGCCTCCTGGCACCAGACCACGGACGATTTCGCTCTTGGCCTGGGCTATGCGTTCCACGGACCCGAACTCGCCCAGGTGAGCCACACCCACCTTGAGGACCAGGGCCAGGTCGGGGGGAACGATCTGCGTCAGGTGCGCAATCTCCCCGACATGGTTGGCTCCCATCTCGGCCACCAGGAACCGGGTGCCCTCCCCCACCTGCAGGGCCGTCAGGGGCAGGCCGATCTCGTTGTTGAAGGACCCGACCGGGGCCACGACCTCCCCCAGCTTGGCCAGGAGGGAGGCCAGGAGGTCCTTGGTTGTGGTCTTGCCCACAGAACCGGTGATGCCGATAACGGTGAAGTCGGCGCCCGCCGCCCGGCGCAGTTCGATATTGTGCTTGGCCAGGAGACCCAGGGCCTCGACCGTATCCTTCACCAGGATCTGAGGCAGGTCTGCCCCGGAGACCAGATGGTCGACCAGGGCGGCGCGCACCCCCCTGGCACCCATGCCGGGCAGGAAGTCATGCCCGTCAACGCGTTCGCCACGGATGGCGATGAAGAGGGAACCCTCCTCCGCCAGCCTGGAATCGGAGACCACCTTGAGGGACTCACAGGGGTCGTCAACCCCATCGGTCGGCCGGGAAGCCGCGACGGGGACCAGACGGCCAGACAGGCACCGGGCCACCTCCTGCAGGGTCATGGGCATGGTCCCTGCCTGAACACACTGAGTCATCCTCACCTCTCAGGACATTTCACGGGAGACGCGCAGGGCGCTCCTGATGTTGTTGCGCTTGACCCCGGCGGCCATGACCATCGATATGCACAGGGAGAGGTCCTCGATGGGCGCCTCCGGGGGCAGGGACTGCCTGGCCATGGAATCCGAGTCGTCGCTGCGTCGGGCCACGGTGGTCCGACCGCCAAGATTGAATCCGAACCGCCTGGCCTGGGAGATCATCCTCGTGTGGCGCAGGTCCCGCCCGGAGGCCGTCTTCGGCCCCAGACCCACCACGTCCATGTCGACCGACTGGAGGGCGTCGTTCTGGAGGGTCTCCTCCCCCACCGAGATGACGACCGCGGCGGCACCGTCCTCAAGATATATGGACAGGCAGCGCTGGATGTCGAACATGCTCAGGGGGTAGTCCATGCTGAGTTCGCGGTCCAGGGAATAGGAGCCGTGTGCGCTGATGACCCCGACCGGGTTGCCCAGGACATGCAGGAAGTCCGCCAGGGTGTCCACGCTGCTGTAAACGTCCGACCCGACCAGGCCGAAGACGGCCAGGGAACTGGACGGGTCGCCGGCTGCGTTGGAGAGGAGCTGCCCCATCTGGGAGGGCAGCATGGTGCCGAAGAGGAGGGGGATCTGTGCGTTGCGGATCCTGTGCCGGGCGGTGGGTGGCAGGAGAACGGCATAGGCCCCGTGGCGCTCCGCCTCATCCACCATGTCCTGGTCGGCCTCTTCCGTCGGTACATAGAGACTGCCGGGACGAACCGAAACCAGGTCGTTGGCAAGGGACGTGACCGTCACCGGTTCAGCAAAGGAGGGTATCAGGGTCAGCCCATACCTCCCCTTGAGCTGCCCCAGGGTCATTCTTCGGGAGATTGACTCGCTCAGCGCGCTCATACTCCAATCTCTCCTTCGCTCGGGATGGCCGACGACATCTCGCCGGTATCACCATTCTACCGGGATAGCATCGGTTCTGGGCGTGGAGGCCGGCACCCTGTATTTCTGCATAAGGAATTCACCGATTTGGGCAAAGACGGGGCCGGCCGTGATGCTGCCGAAGACCCCGTCGCTGCTGGTGGGGTTCTTCAGAACCACGGTGACCACATAGTGGGGATCGTCGGCCGGGATGACGCCCACCCAGTCGCTGATGATGCCGGTCAGCCCGCCGGAACCGTCGGCGACCTCCGCCGTGCCGGTCTTGGAGGCCACCCGGTATCCGTCCACCTTGGCCGTGCTCTGGTATTCCTCGGCCACCGATTCCATCCCGTTCATGACCGAGGCGGCCACCTTCTCGTCCACGACCCTGACCTGGTTGGCGTTGGTCTTCCCCTCGTTGAGGATGATGGACTGGTCGGAGCGGACGCCCTTGTTGGCCAGGGTGGCGATGGCGTTGGTCAGCTGGATGGCGTTGGTGGCGTATCCCTGGCCGAAGAGGACGGTGTTGCGGGTACGGCGGTCCCAGGTCTGCGGGGTGGTGAGCAGACCCTTGGACTCCCCCGGCAGACCCAGGGCCGAGGGTTGTCCGATGCCGAACCTGGTCAGGTAGTCGTAGCGCTTCTGGTCGGGGTACTTGTCGCCTGCCATGACCATGCCCACGTTGGAGGAGTTCTGCAGGATGCCGGCCAGGGTCCAGTGCTTGGTCGGATGGTCGAAGGCGTCCTTGTACTGCTGGTTGTCCACGGTGATGTGGTCGGGGACGGTGAACTTGTCCGCCATGGTGTGCAGCTGCTCCTGGAGCATGCCCGATATGGAGATGGTCTTGCCGATGGATCCCGGCTCGAAGGTCTCGGCCACGGCACGGGAGGGATGGATCTTGGCATCGTCACTGCCGGCCTGGTAGTCATCGGTGTCGGCCAGGGCCACAATTCGGTTGGTGCGGGTGTCCTGGACCACTGCCAGGGCCCAGTCGGCGTGGAAACGATCACGGCCGTTCTTCAGGGCCTGACGCACGTACCACTGGACGTCCTGGTCTATGGTCAGGGTCACGTCCTTGCCGTCGACCGGCGGGTTGGACTTGGTCATGGTGCCGGGAATCTGCTGGCCCAGCATCCCCTGCTGGTAGACCTCGTACCCGTCCTTGCCGGTCAGCTGTCTGTTCTCGGTCTGCTCCAGGCCGGCGACCCCCTTGCCCTCGTTGTCGATGCCGCCGATCAGGGGACCCATCAGGTCGGCATGGGGGTAGGTGCGTTCACTGCTGAGCTCGGCCGTGATGATGCCGGCCAGACCAAGCTTGTCGATCGACCGCTTGACCTCGGGCGTGACCTGCTTGGCCAGGACCACATAGCGGCCTGGCACGCTGAGCTTGCCGCCCAGTTCCATGGCGTTCATCTTCAGGTCGGGCGCCAGAAGTCGGGCCACACCGGCGGCCCCATCGGCACCCACCGGCCTGCCCTTGATGCTGTGGCAGTTGTCGCGGGTCTTCTCGGTGCAATCGATGGGGACGAAGTCGGCAGCGGCCTTGGGATCGCCCACGATCGTGTACCGTTCCAGACTCTGGGCCAGCACCCGCCCGTTCACATCCAGGATTCGCCCGCGTTGGGCCTTGAGGGTATGGGGTACGGTGCGACCCTCGGACGCGGCCTGGGCCATGGAACGGCCGTCGAAGAGTTGGATGTAGGCGAGTTTGCCCAAGGCCGCCAGAGCTGTCAGGACCAGGACCAGGCCCACCACGAGTGACCTGCGGCAGAAGGGGCGCCGCCAGGCTGTGGACATTCCTGATTTGCGGCTCAATGCTGGCCGCCGGTCTTGTCGGAGGACGGGGCCTGGTAGCCCTGGAGGTCTATGGAGTTCAGCCCCTGCTGTGGTTGCATGCCCAGCTCCTGGGCCTTGTCGGGAAGGGACGCCTGGAGCTGATCCAGCTTGTTCTGGTCATCCTGGACGTCCTGGGTCAGGTTGCTGATCGAATTCTGCACCCGGGTGGCCTCGAAGGAGTTCTGGACCATCTGGGTGCGCAGCATCAGGGAACCGAACATCGAGGTCGCCAGGAAGATGACGGCCACCAGGATATGCATCATGGGGGTGCCACGGGTATGGGTCCAGGAGATGACCCTCCTGGCCCCCTCCACCATGGCCCGGCCGCCGGTTTGAGTTCCCTTGACCAGGTTGAGTTCAGGACGGGTTGAAATAGGCTGGGATTGCGGGTGACCCTTCCCGGGTGTCGCTCTGGAGCGCACGGTACGAGCTGCCGATGCCATCACAGTCCCCTTCCGTAAGCGTGTACGGACCCAGCCGAGGCCGACCGGCCCCCGCCCCTTCCATTGCGGCCCCTGGTGTCAGAACAGATCTGACCTTCCAGTTCCCGGCGACGCTCCTGGGGGATGGAATCCGTCAGTTCCACCGCCCTGAGCCGCACCGAGGCGGAACGCGGGTTCAGTTCGAGCTCCCGCCGGTCGGCCTTGATGGCGCCATGGGTCAGGTCCCGGAAGAAGGGCCTGGCTTCTTCGGGAACCACGGGCAGACCCGCGGGCAGATCCACATGCAGCCCGGCCCCCATGAACCGCTTGACGATTCGGTCCTCCAGGGAGTGGTAGGCCTCCACAACCAGGCGCCCCCCTAGGGACAACCGCAAAGCCGCCTGCGGGAGGGTGCACTGGAGCTTGTCCAGTTCCCCATTCACCTCGATGCGCAAGGCCTGGAAGACCCGCTTGGCCGGATTGCCGGGAGCCCTGTGGGCCTTGGGCACAACCCGGTCGACCAGCCTTTCCAACCGGGACGATGAGGTCAGGGGTTCCTTGGCGCGTTCCTCGACGATGGCCCGGGCTATGCGGCCGGAGTAGCGCTCCTCCCCATAGGTGCTGAAAATCCTGGCAAGGTCCTCCTGGCTGGACTCGGCAAGAATCTGGCTGGCCGTGAGATCCTGATCGGTATCCATGCGCATATCCAGGGGGGCGTCCCTGCGGTAGGTGAAGCCACGGTCCTCCTGGTCGATCTGCAAGGAGGAGAGGCCCAGATCCATGAAGACCAGGTCGACCACGTCGACCCCCTCCTGGTCGAGGACCTGGTCCAGCTGGTCGAAGGCCGCATGGACAGGTCTGAACCTGTCGGCCAGACCTGCGTCACGCATCCTGCCCGTGGCCAGGTCCAAGGCCTCCTGGTCCCGGTCGATGCCTATCAACCTGGCCTGGGGGCACGCCCGGAGGAAGGCCGTGGCATGGCCTGCCAGGCCCAGGGTACAGTCCACCGCGGTGGCACCGGGATGGTCGAGGGCCGGAACGGCCAGGTCCAGGCAGTCCTGCAGGAGAACAGGCTGATGCACCTCTCCCCTGTCGACGGCCTCCTGGTCGGGCATGCCGGTCATCATGCGCCGGTCCGCTTCCCGAGCGCCCATCAGAAGTCCACCGCCGGCAGAACGTCGTCCGCAATGTCGGAGTAGCCCTGCTCCTTGCTGTCCAGGTATGTCTGCCAGGCGTCCTGATCCCAGATCTCGGCCCTGGTACCCACGCCGATCACGACCACCTTGGAGGTCAGACGGGCATAGTCCCGGAGCATGGGGGGTATCAGAATGCGGCCCTGTCTGTCCGGAATCTGGTCAACGGCACCGGAAAGGAAGACGCGCAGATAGTCCCTGGCCCCCTTGTTGCCCATGGAGGTGTGCTGGATGCGAACCGCCATCCTGCGGAACTCATCCACCGGAAGGAGGCTGACGCAGCGTTCCTGACCCCTGGTCATGACCAGCCCCCGGCCCAGTTCTGTCCGGAACTTGGCGGGCAGGGCCATCCGGCCCTTGGCATCCATTTTGGGGGTGTAGGTACCCAGGAGCATAGGCGGCAGAAGGGATGAGACCTCGTCTTCGTCCAAGGTCCGGGCCTTTTCATCATCCACGGCGGAGGGGGTTCCGGCATGTGGCTCATCTGCCATGGTCCCCACCTCCTTCACCCTCAAGTCGCCCACGACCATCACTGATATCGGATGGTCGGTATCCACAGTGTTCCCCACTTTACCCCACAAATCACCATAAATCACCACCGATTGTCCAATTTGATGACGAATCAACGAGTTGATCCCCCAAAATGCGCATATCCGGCGTTTCCTGGGAGGGGTGAGGACTTCGCCATGATTGTCGCCGACGATTTCCCGACGGCTTATCGCACCTGGCCGAACCGGCCGAAATCGCGCCTGCTCGCATGCAAGGAGTCAGGGAGGGGAGGAAGCGGGAAAAGGTAGAGGTCACGCGCTATATTTGATAACCCGGTTTTGTTCAATCGCCTTGGCCGAGCGTGAATTCACCACAGAAATGGGACGCACATGTCGAGCTATTCCTCGCAGCTAAATGAAGAACAGGGTGCAGTGGACAGTGCCTATGCCAGGCTGGACGACCTTCGTAGACAGGCACGGACCAGGCTGGACGTGGTCAGGGCGGCCGGTTCCCACGGTTCCCCCACCCAACGCACCGAACGCGACTCCTTCGCCACCATGTACGAGGACAGGCTGGCCCAACTCAGGGCTGTGGAGGATCGTCTGGTCTTCGGCCGGCTGGACACCAGGGCCGGCGAGCGCCGGTACATCGGCCGAATCGGTCTGCTCAACGCGGACCATGAACCCATCCTGACCGATTGGCGGGCCGATGCGGCACGTCCCTTCTATGAGGCCACCCCCTCCAACCATGGCGACGTCGTCATGCGCCGCCACATCACCCTGAGCTTCCGAAGGGTCACCGGCATCGAGGACGAGATCCTCGACCTGCAATCCCCGCGGGTCGGCCAGGCCGCCGACAGCGGCACCCTGGCCGGGGAAGGGGCCCTCATGGCCTCACTGTCCAGCCGCCGTACCGGTCGCATGACCGATATCGTGGCCACCATCCAGGCGGAACAGGACAGGATCATCCGTGCCGACATGGCCCAGGCCCTGGTGGTCCAGGGCGGCCCCGGCACCGGCAAGACGGCCGTCGCCCTGCACCGGGCGGCCTACCTGCTCTATACACACCGCCGGATGCTCGAACGTTCCGGGGTCCTGGTCCTGGGCCCCAGCTCCGCTTTCCTCCACTACATCGACCAGGTCCTCCCCTCCCTGGGAGAGACCGGGGTCCTGAGCAGGACCATGGCAGACCTGATACCGGGCATCAGGGCCGAGCGGCAGGACGACCCGCACACCGCCCGCCTCAAGGGGGACCGTCGAATGGCCCAGGTGGTGGCCAATGCCGTGACCGCCCGCGAGCGTGTCCCATCCACCCTGCCCACGGTCATGGTGGATGGGGTGCCGGTCCCCATGCTGGCCGTGGACCTCCAGGAGGCCCTGGCCGACGCCCATAGGAGCCGGCAAACCCACAACCAGGCCAGGGCGGTCTTCGTCCGCGCCGCCCTCCATGCCATGACCACCCGGTATGCCGAGCGGGTGGAGTACGAGCCCAAGGAGGAGGAACTGGCCAGGGTCACTTCCCTGCTCAGACTCAACGACAAGGTGCGCAGGACCCTCAACCTGGCCTGGCTGCCCATGAAACCCACCTGGCTGGTCGACAATCTCTGGTCCCGTCCCGACCGTCTACGCCGCTACGCCCCCTGGCTGGGCCAGGATGAGATCGAACTCCTGACCCGCCCCAGCGGCGCGGACCTGACCGTGTCGGACATCCCCATCCTGGATGAGGCCATGGAGCTGCTGGGCCCCGACCCCCGGGAGGAGGAGCGCCGCAGGGCCGAGGAGGCACAGCAGGAGGAGGAGCGGCGTTTCGCCCAGGACACCCTGGCCCAGAACGGCATCGGCTCGGGCATCGTCACCTCCCGGATGCTGCTCGACTCCATCAACGGACATGACGAGACCATGGCGGCCCAGCAGGCGGCCAACGACCGGGAATGGGTCTTCGGCCACATCGTCGTCGACGAGGCCCAGGAGCTGACGGCCATGGATTGGCGGATGCTGATCCGACGATGCCCCTCCCGCTCCTTCACCATCGTCGGCGACGTGGCCCAGACCTCGGCCCTGGGCGGCACCAGGTCCTGGGCGGAGACCATGGACCCCCTCTTCGGCCCCGACGGATGGGACCTGCGCCAACTGACCATCGACTACCGCAATCCCAGCCAGGTGTCGCAGATGGCCTCCGCCTTCGCACAGTCTGAAGGGCTGCAGGTCTCCACCCTCAAGGCCGTCAGACAGGTCGAGGGAGCCGTTGAATGTCTGGTCGCCCCCGACGATGACCGACTGCCGGAAGTCGTTCAGAGCCAGGTCCGGACCCTGGCAGAACAGTACGTGGGGCAGGACGGGACCGGACGATTGGCCGTCATCGCACCGGACGGACTGATCGGCACTGTCCGCGAATCCGTCGGCCAGGCCCTGATCGGTTTCCCCCGGGCGGAAGCCATACGTGACCAGCCCGTCTGGGACCGGCAGGTCCTGGTCACGCAGACCGGGGATACCAAGGGGTTGGAGTTCGATGCGGTGGTCCTGGTCAACCCTGGCCGGATCGAGGACGAGGCCCCCTCCCGCCTGACCGCGGCATCGGACCTCTATGTGGCCATGACCAGACCCACCCAGAAGCTGGTCGTCATCCAGACCAGGGAGGATGCGGCCGCATTGCCTTTCCCGCGATAAGTATGTAAGGCGGATGCCTGGCATGGCGCCCCCCCCCCCATTGCGGGAAACCGTCCTCTCCGCTTCCCCGCAGCCGCCTGCTTGGGTCTCATCCATCTCGTCATCGCCCCTCGCGCTTGATTTGGATAGAGACACCGGTGGTGGTGCCGTTGTATGACGTCACCCCCGTCAAAGGTGCTGTCCATATAGGAGACCATCTTCAGCTTCTTGCTGGACCGTCCACCCGACTGGGAGGGGACGACGGGCACCCCCCAGCCTCGGATACCCAGGCACGGCGGTGTTGTTCTTTGACGAATCCGCGAGTTCGATGTCGCATCCATTCCCGGCTTGTCGGTCCATATCTTCCGGCTCCGTCCCGGACCTCGAACCGCAGCTGGGTGAACATGTCGGGGAAGTACAGGTTGTCCACGGGGTTGATATTGTCCGCAAGGGTGGGGAAGGTGCTTCTTGATCTTGTTATTGGGATCCGGATTCATGATCCTGATATTCAGCGCTCCGATATCCGGACCGATGGAGGTGACGGTCATGGACCACTCTTGGGGACCGGTGGCGTAGGAGTCCCGCAGGATGACGGTAACCGGCTCCTTATCTCGCTCCCCGTTGAGACCCGGTTGACTCATCCTCCTGGCGGTCATCAGGGGCACCTTGAATCCGGTATCGGCATGTGCCTGCCCTGCTCCCCCTATTCCCGTACAAGCCGACATCAGCCAACGTCGGCACAAGAATCACGGACAGAAGCGCCGGAATCGTCCTGACCGACTTTGCAGGACCCCACCTGCTTGATTCCAAACGGGTCCCTCTCCGGGTTGATGGCACAAGGATCGGTCCCTCCCTCTCCTGGTACCCATGAAAAGGAGCTTCTGGGAGTGGCCATGTCACGACGCACTGTCTCCTCCCCGATACCCAACGGAATCGGTCCATGTGAACGTTCCGGAACCGTTCCAAGCGGCCCTTCTTCATATACCCAGGGAGGAATCAAACACGGGCGGCACCTCGCCACCGACACGCCTCCTCTGCTTATATACCCACAAAGAGGAGACCGGTCTCGAAGAGATGTTCAGGACCATCACACCCCCCACGGAGAGGAGGTTGAAGAACTCATCCACCTTGTTGACAAGCGGCCCTCAACCCCCATAGTGAAGAGTCCTGCTGCAGTAGGGGCCTTTACTGCGACCGAGCTATCCGCGTGGAAGAGGCCTGCCCTATCCCGGCCCGTATCACCCATTTGGCATCAAGGACGTCTTCTTCCACAGACGGTTGCCGTTGACATCAATGGCATCAAACTGCCTGGGCTCATCCCTGTACACACTGTTGTCGGTTACATCGGCGGCCTCCGGCACGACCATACGGGTGGCCGGGGCTCCCAGGCCCGGAGTCTATGGCTCTTGGTCAGCAGCGCTCCGTATCCATGGCCTCCGGCCCCCTTCGGATACCCGCCGTTCTCCTTGGACACCTTGGATACGAGGGGAGCCGGAACCGGATTGAAACAGCATGCGTCCTTGCCGGAGGACCGGGAACAGGGAGCCTGCTTCTGCTTCTTGTCGGTGTCATCGTCACTGGAGGAACACCCCCAGGAGCCCTTCATCGCTGATTCCGGCAGATACGGCGAAGGCACGGCCGGCAGTACATGGTGTCATCCGAATCAACGGCATAGAAATTCTCATATCCACTCCACAGGGCCTTGACGAGGACGCCCGGGGGCAAAGCTCACAGGGGTTGGTGCCGGGGATACGCACGTCTCCGTCCCACTGGCCTTGTCATCAAGGTCATGGTCGATCACAGGCCATTCGTCCGGATTGTGTTCGCTCCGGGATCCGCTGGTCTTGGCATTGTGCTTGCCCGCTCCTCTGTCACCGAAGACGTTGTGCCCACCGGTTCATACGGTTCCGTTCCCTTTCTGACAACTCGTTGGATGCCACGTCCTTCACCTTGAAGGTATTGTCGCCCCGGGTAGGTGCCTATCGGGGTGCCCGGACCGTCTATGGGCCACCAGGTGGCGCCGGATTCCTGAGGATTCGCCTGATTGATGGGGTCGGGGAATACCTTCGGTGGTGCAGTCAGGTCTTTGTACACCCCATATGCACCTCCTCTTGCCACCTTCTTTTCCGACTCATACCCCGGTAGCTGGGTTATGGCCGTGTTGACCGTGGTGGAACCACCGCCTTGGGTCTTGTCACCCATCCTTGGATGTTCCCATAGCAGTCCCACAGCCATGGTGGCTTAGGCGGACCCGGCCACCTCCTTGATGCAACCAAGACCATGCACAACAGCCGGCTTGTTGCTGGCCTGGCGCTTGTCACCATCCTTTGTGTTCGGCGCCGCCCCGTTCCTGCCGCCGGTCCACGATCGATGCTCCCCGGTGTCGGTGTGTTTGCAACCCGATCCGCACTACCCCAAACCCACAGATTGCCCACTTGTCCGGGACCCTGGTCGCATCCGAGGAGCAGGTTCCCCTCACACCAGCCCATCACCGAAGTTCGTGTAGGAGGAATCGATATTCACGCAACGATTCCGAACATAGGCCACGTTGGCTACACCAGCTCCAGCGAACATGACCAGAGCCAAGACCACGGCATACAGGACCTTGATGATATTCGTCCATGAACGGTTCACAACAAGATCTCCTGACTGGATCAGGCGCGAGTCAAGGCTGTCGGATTGCGGACACCGCCGATCAATACCGGATTCACCATGATACCGATTCGGAACACAACGCCATCAGCAAGCCGGAATACCGTGTACCGATACAGGACAATAGTGGATTATCACAGCTGTTGTTCTGAAAAGCTCCACTTATCAGTCTCGAGCGAACTACGGTCCGGAACGGGGTCAGAAGATATCACGGGGGGGGGGGGCAGGGATACCTACCGCGATTCGGTTCTATCCTCTTCGCGCAGAACGTCGATGGCGGACTGGAAATCCTCGAGATCAGCGAAATTCTGGTAGACGGATGCGAAACGCAGATAGGCAACCTCGTCAAGTTTGCGCAACGGGGTAAGGATTGCCTTGCCGACCTCCTCCGAATCCACCTGGGCCAACCCTCGCGACCTCAGATCCTCCTCGACCTGCTGGCCCAGCTGCTTAAGGTCAACCTCATCAATGGGCCTGCCCTGGCATGCCTTGCGAACGCCGGAGATGACCTTGTCACGGTCAAAGGGTTCAGCATTCCCGGACCTTTTCATGACCAGAAGGATGGAGGTCTCGACAGTGGTGAACCGGCGCGAGCAGTGCGGGCATTCTCGACGACGCCGAATTGCATGGCCGTCTTCGCTGATACGGGTGTCGACAACCTTCGTATCCGGGTTCTGGCAGAAAGGACAGTGCATGCTTTTCATCTTAACGCCAAATCACATCAATAGACCAGACCGACGAAACCCTGGCCACATTCCCCATATTCATCGGAGGGTGGCACCACCCGGTTCACCCGAAGGCAGAGTCCCGATCAACCCTGATCGCTCGGAACCAGAAGACGGTCCCCAGCCTGGAGGTTTGGCGTAGAGAGGTTGTTGATCTTCATGATGCGATCGACGTTGGCATTGACGTCCTCACCGGCAGGGGTAATCAAGGCCGCGTAGGTCCAGACACTGTCACCCGGACGCACCGTGTATGACACCACCGCCTGTGGACCAGTACTGGACTCGGCAAACTGTGCGCCTATCCCCAATCCACCAAAGACAAGGGCCAGACCCAGGAGAAAAGCAATCACCTTTCCCCTGGCGTTCAGATGATAGCGACGACCTGAGCTCTGCCGACCGGCGGATCGTCCTTGTGCCGACCAGGAAGAGGCAGCCATCCCGGACCGAGACACGGGAGTCTTCGCTACAGTACTACTGGTCATGACCACACCTCTCTCGAACGTTTGTTCTATCGAACATCTGTTCTCATTGTGGCACACGCCGACCGGTTTGACAACCTCTGTTCGAACATTTGTTTGATTTTTCTCATCTTTGGGATACACTGTCAGCAGAAGCCACAGAGAAGGAGCCCGCCTTGACCACCATCCACCTCATCCAGGAGACTGCGGCGGTTCCCGAATCCGATCAGACACGAACCTTGACCGGGCGCCCCGGGGAGGACCTTGCCCGCACCAATCGGAAGGGGGCCACCGAGGTGGAGGAGAGAGAAGGGAAAAAGAACCAGGAGGCTCACACCGACCTGACGGACCGCCAGGAACGCGTCCTCCAAGCCATCCGTGCCCACTTGGAGGAGCAGGGATACGTCCCCTCCTTCCGTGAGATCGGCAGGGATGCCGGGCTGAAGAGCACCTCATCGGTCAAGCACCAGCTTCAGGTCCTGGAAGAGCTGGGATACATCCGGCTCACCGCCAACAAGGGACGCGCCATAGAACTTGTCCAGGAGCAGGAACCAACGGCCAGGATCGTTCCCTTCCCCACACCTGATCAGGATGAGGCCATCGCCAATTCGCATGATGTCCCCCTGGTGGGCAGGATAGCGGCTGGCCAACCAATCCTGGCCGACCAGCACATAGACGATGTCATGCGGCTACCGGAACGGTTGACCGGAACAGGACAACTCTTCATGCTGGAAGTCCACGGCGACTCCATGGTGGATGCCGCCATCTGTGACGGGGACTTCGTGGTGGTACGGCAACAGAACCAGGCGGAGAACGGTGAAATCGTTGCCGCCCTCCTGGACGATGAGGCCACCGTCAAGACCTTCCGTCGGGATGGGGACCACATCTGGCTGATCCCCCACAACCCGGCCTACTCCCCCATCGACGGCACCCACGCCACCATCATGGGCAAGGTGGTCACCGTCCTGCGCAAGGTCTGATTCCGCCCATCATCACAGCTCACCTCCCGCCCACCTGGAGGTGAGCTGTGTTTTACCTCCTTACTGGTGCTGCTGGACTCCGGACGGCTGCGCGCCTCACATATCAAGATGTTCACCACTCTGGTCACGATGCCCCAGGGGCTCGATCTGGAAGGTGGTGTGCTCCACGGAAACAGGGAAGTGGGTACGCAGACACTCCTGCATGCTGGTCAGGATACGTTCACTCTCGGCAGGGGAAGTACCCTCCTTGACCGTGACATGGGCCGACAGCTGTGGCAACCCGCTCGAGACGCTATTGGCGTGGAGGTCATGCACTTCAAGCACACCCGGGACCTGTTCCAGGTGATCCCGTACCTGCTTCATATCCAGCCCCTGCGGGGGTTCCTCCAGAAGCACCCTGAAACTTCGGGAGAGCAGGCCCAGGGCCCGGGGGATGATCAGGATGGCGATGATTCCACCGGCCACTGCGTCGAACCCGTTCCAGCCCGTCAGAAGCATGACCACGGCCGAGACCACCACGGCCACCGACCCCAGGGCATCGTTCATGACCTCCAGGAAGGCCGCCCTCATGTTGAGGTTGTCCTGGTGGCTGGATCCCAGGACGAGGATGGACCCCACGTTGGCGGCCAGCCCCAGGATGCCGAAGAAAAGGAGGAGCCCTATGTCCTCGACCTGGCCATCGCTGCCCCCGAACAGACGCCTACCGGCCTCGAAGAGGGCATAGACACCGACCAGGAGGAGCACTAAGGCACCGCCGGCCGCCGTGATGACCTCCAGCCGTGACCACCCCCAGGTCCGGTTGGCCGTAGGGCGGCGGTCCATAAGGATGGCAGTAACGGTCGAGGCGATCAGGACGGCCATATCGGTCATCATATGACCGGCGTCCACCAGGAGGGCCAGGCTGTGGGTGATGAAGGCTCCGGCGACCTCCGCCATGAAGACGGAACCGGTCAACCCCAGGGTGGTCAGGAGTTGCCTGCGATGCCGGCGTCCGGCTTCACTGGACACCCCAGTATGCTCATGATCTTCGACCATCAGTGGATACCTCCCCGCAATCGATTTGCCCCAGGACCCGACGGGCCATACATCACCAGGCGGCACATCCTGGATGAGAGGTCTTCTCCTCAATGTCGACGCCGAACCACCCGGCTCACATGCGGTGCCATCCTAACATCATGAAAACGGGGTCGGGGAATATCTTCACAAAAGAAATGGGGCATCCGGATTGCTCCCGGATGCCCCCATGCCAGTTCAGGCCCGGACCAGTCAGGCTTCGCCGCGCCCGCAGGACCCGGAGCTCAGAACGAACCGGTCCGGATGGATGCACACAAATCAGAAACCGAACTTGCCGGCCGTCTCCTTCAGGGTATCGGCGGACCGCTTCAGGGCCGCAAGTTCGCCATCACTGAGCGGGGTGTTGATGTGGGTGTTGACACCCTCGCGGTTGAGGACGCTGGGCACCGACATGCAGACACCCGTGATGCCATGGAAGTCCTCCAGAAGCGAGCTGACGGGCAGAATCCGGTCCGTCCCGTTCATGATGGACTCGATAATGTCGACACCGGACATGGCGATGGCGAAGTTGGTCGCACCCTTGCCCTCGATGATCTGGTAGGCCGCGTTCTTGACCTCCTGGTGGATCTCCTCGCGCTTGGCCGCATCCAGGGGCTGGTGGCCGGGCAGTTCCTTCCAGTCGCACATGGGAACCCCGCCGATGGTGGCGGAGGACCAGAGCGGAACCTCGGAATCGCCATGCTCGCCGGCAATGTAGGCGTGGACGTTCTTCACGTTGACACCGGTCTGCTGGCCGATCAGGTAGCGCAGTCGGGCGGAATCAAGGTTGGTGCCCGAACCGAACATCTGGTTGGCGGGTAGCCCCGACAGGTCCAGGGAGACCCTGGTGACGATATCGACGGGGTTGGTGATGAGCATGAAGATGGCATTGGGGGCGACCTCGACCATCTGCGGGATGATGGACTTCATCATCTCGATGGTGGCGCCGGCCAGGTCGAGGCGCGTCTGCCCCGGCTTCTGCCGGGCACCGGCGGTGATGACCACCATGTCGGCCCCTGAACAGATCTGCGGGTCATCCGACCCGTCAATGGAAACAGTCGGATAGAAGCTGGAGCCGTGCTGCATATCGCGCACCTCCGCCTCCACACGCTGCTTGTTGACATCCTCGAGCACAATCTCGCGTGCAATGCCACGCTGAGCAGCCGAAAATGCCAGGGTGGAGCCCACCGCCCCAGCTCCTACAATCGCAAGCTTGGTTGGCCTGATTGGTGATTCCGCCATAGTTCTTATTGGACCTCTCTTATCGGAACCCGAGAAAGACGGGTTTGCCGCTTTCATTAAACCCACTGTATCCGTAGTATATGACCTTCGGTCATGATTTCCCTATCACAGGCGATTGTACGGGACCTTCACCGCACAGACCAGCCGATCAGAACTTCAAAACAATACCGAGAAAGACTCGAACCGACCAGACCAGCCAAGGTCGCCAACGGTTTCAGTCTATCGACTCCTTCATGAGGGCAGCCGCCAATCCGTCATCCACATCGGCGCTCAGCCCTATTCCGTCAGGTCGGTAGTCCAGGGCGGTCACCCTACCGAATTGTCTGACGCGAGCCAACAAGGACCCGCTGGTATAGGGCAGGAGGGCCTCCACATGGACCTCGGGCCTGGGCAGGAGGGATTCCACCCGCTCACGCAGATCGTCGATACCGATTCCGCTCCGTGCGGAAACCTGGAAGGCATCGGGCTCAAGGTTGGAAAACCTCTCCCGGGTGGCCCGATCAATCAGGTCGACCTTGTTGAAGACCAGGACCCTGGGGATGGACCCCACGCCCTCGATGTCGGCCAGGACCTTGTCGACGGCGCGAATCTGCCCGAAGGGGTCGGGGTGGGAGCCGTCCACCACATGAAGGATCAGATCGGCCTGGGCCACCTCCTCCAGGGTGGATTTGAAGGCCTCGACCAGCTGGGTGGGCAGGCGACGCACGAACCCGACCGTGTCGACGTAGACATAGAGTCGCCCGTCCCTGGCCTTGGTCCGGCGCACGGCCGTATCAAGGGTGGCGAAAAGGGCGTTCTCCACCAGTTCCCGGGACCCGGTCAGCCGGTTGGTCAGGGAGGACTTGCCGGCGTTGGTATACCCCACCACGGCCACGGCCGGCAGGCCGTACCGCTGCCTCGACCCCCTCTTGACCTGTCGGGAGGGGGCCATCTGTGCGATCTGACGCTTCAGGCGGGTGATACGGTGACGAATGACACGGCGATCGGTTTCGATCTTGGTCTCACCGGGGCCTCGTGACCCGATGCCACCGGACTGACCCGCGGCCTGGCCACCGGCCTGACGGGAGAGGGATCCACCCCAACCACGAAGCCTGGGCAGCATGTACTCCAACTGGGCCAGCTCCACCTGGGCCTTGCCCTCCCGACTGGTGGCATGCTGGGCGAAGATGTCGAGGATCAGGGCGGTCCTGTCGACCACCTTGACCTTGGTCATGTCCTCCAGGGCACGTCGCTGGGAGGGGTGGAGGTCATCATCGGTGATGATCGTATCCGCCTCGAGCCTGGCAACGATATCGGCCAACTCCCTGGCCTTGCCCGAACCCACGTAAGTGGCGGGGTCGGGCTTGTCCCGCTGCTGGAGAAGGCCATCCAGGACCTCCGCCCCGGCTGTCTGGGCCAGGGCGGCCAGCTCACGCAGGGATTCCTCGGCTCCCTCCACATGGGTCTGGGCATTCGACCAGACGCCGACCAGAACCACCCGTTCCAGGCGGACCTT
Organism: uncultured Bifidobacterium sp.; assembly: GCF_945269915.1. GTDB lineage: Bacteria > Actinomycetota > Actinomycetes > Actinomycetales > Bifidobacteriaceae > Bombiscardovia > Bombiscardovia indica. Next base: position 28,490 of record NZ_CALYOY010000011.1, read on the forward strand.
CCGGTACTCGACCTCGGTCACATCCCGGAGTTCGCCCAACCCTTCGACGTGCCTGAACTGGCTGCGCCGCTGGCGTTCCTCCCACTCCACCTGTTCACCGGCCGGGGGCGACCCCCCTGCGGACCGGTCGGAAAGGACCTCGGACCGCCCGGCCAGGGGGTCGACGCGTTTCGGACGGGTAGGCGGGGACGGCACCTCCCCCCGAGGCCCGGACGGGTCGGGGTTGGCGGCTTTGCCGGGGTCTGCACCGTCTTCTCTGGGATGGTTCTGGGTCAAAGGCACCTCTGCACACATGGACTATGGAATCCGCCGGGAATCCGGTATAAGCGGAATCACGGCATGGTCTTTATTATCATCGTCTTAGCAGACATTGAAGAAGCCACGGGCTGAACCAGGTAAGAGGCCTTCCGGAAGGGCCGCTGGCGGACAAGGATGAAGACTGGCAGGACGGATGGAACGGACAGGACAGGCATGATGGACAGGAACCAGGGAACCCCCACTGACGAACGGCGGTCGGCCCACCGCGACGAACAGTACTTCACGGCCAGTCCCGCCTCCCCCGACGAACGCAGGACCATCCAGGTCAACCTGGTGGGCCATCAGGTTCCGGTACAGGTCTCCAACGGGGTCTTCTCGGCCAACAGACTGGATCTGGGCACCTCGGTCCTCCTGAAGAAGGTCCCTGCCCCCCCGCAGACCGGGGACTTCCTTGATCTGGGCTGCGGATGGGGCCCGATCGCCCTCAGCATGGGCCTCCTCTCCCCCCAGGCCCGCATATACGCCGTCGATATCAACGAACGGGCCCTGGACCTGACCAGGCGCAACGCCGAATCCAACGGCCTGGGAGGAATCAGGGCGGTCCTGCCCGACCTGCTGCCGGCCGACCTCACCTTTGACCTGATCTGGTCCAACCCGCCCATCCGGGTCGGCAAGGAGGCGCTTCACGAACTCCTGATGGGCTACCTGCCCCGTCTGAATCCCCGGGGCAAGGCCTACCTGGTCGTCCAACGCAACCTGGGTGCGGATTCCCTGATCCCCTGGTTGGCCCGGAGTCTGGGACCCGACTGGACGGTCGGCAAGTTCGCCTCGGCCAAGGGCTACCGAATCATCGAGGCGGGCCGGGCATGAGGTTTCAGTACCCGGCGGAGCTGCCGGTCAGCGCGGCCAAGGATGATATAGCGCAGGCCGTCAGGACCTCACAGGTGGTCATCGTCTCCGGCCAGACCGGGTCGGGCAAGACCACACAGATACCCAAGATCCTCCTGGAGATGGGGCGGGGCACCCACGGTCATCAGATCGTCCACACCCAGCCAAGGCGCATCGCGGCCCGGACCGTGGCCGAACGCATCGCCTCCGAGACCGGGGTGCGGCTGGGGGATGAAATCGGCTACCAGGTCAGGTTCACCGACCGGTCCTCCAAGCGCACCCGCCTGCGTGTGGTGACTGACGGCATCCTCCTGGCCCAGATACAGGGCGATCCCCAGCTGCGGGCCTACGACACAATCATCATCGACGAGGCCCACGAGCGCAGTCTCAACATCGACTTCCTCCTGGGATATCTGACGGCCCTCCTGCCCAGGCGGACGGACCTGAAGCTGATCATCACCTCGGCCACCATCGATTCCGTCAAGTTCCGGGACCACTTCGCCAAGGCCCTCCACACCAGGGTGCCGGTCATCGAGGTTTCCGGCCGGACCTACCCGGTCCAGACCCTCTACGAGCCCGCCGGTTCGGCACCCGCCCTGATGCGGTCCGTTCCGGGATTCCCCTCCGGTGGCTTCGACCAGGACGGGGACCGGGACCAGGACGACCTGGATGTGCCCACCGCCGTGGCCAGGGCCTGCGCCGAGCTGGTCATCCACTCAGCCCATGTGGGGGGACCTCGTGACGTCCTGGTCTTCGCTGCCGGCGAGCGTGACATCCGTGAATACGAGACGGCCCTGAGGCACCACTTCGGCCCCCGGACCTCGGACATGCAGCGCCCCGACGCGATTGAGCTGGTCCCCCTCTTCGCCCGGCTCTCAGCCAAGGAGCAGCACCGGGTCTTCGAACACCGCAACCACCAGCGCATCGTCATCGCCACCAACGTGGCGGAAACCTCCCTGACCGTGCCCGGCATCCGCTACGTGGTTGACCCGGGACTGGCCAGGATCAGCAGGTACTCCAAGTCGGCCAAGGTACAGCGCCTTCCCATCGAACCCATCTCACAGGCCTCAGCAGACCAGCGGGCCGGGCGCTGCGGGCGTGTGGCCGACGGCATCGCCATCCGCCTGTACAGCAAGGACGATTACGACACCCGCCCCAGGTTCACCGACCCGGAGATCCTGCGCACCTCCCTGGGTGCGGTGGTCCTCCACATGCTCTCGGTGGGCGTGGCGCGGACGGCCGAGGACGTGACAGGGTTCGGTTTCATCGATCCACCGGACACCCGGGCCGTGACCGATGGCTTCAACGAGCTGACCGAGCTCCAGGCCGTGGCCCGCCACCGCGGGGAGGTCAGACTGACCCCCCTGGGCAGGAAACTGGCCAGGATCCCCATCGATATCCGCCTGGGCAGGATGATCCTCCAGGCCGGTCAGGACGCCACCCCGGACACCCTGGCGGCCGTGCTGGTGGTCGTGGCCTTCCTCTCCCTCCAGGACCCCCGCGAGCGCCCCGAGGAGAAGCGGGAGGAGGCCGACCGTCTCCACGCCCGGTACGACGATCCGTCCAGCGACTTCCTGACGGCCCTGAACATCTGGCACCGCTTCTTCCCCGGGGGGAAGCAACCCTCCAACTCCGTCCTGCGCAAAGCCTGTAAGCAGGAGTTCATGAGTTTCCTGCGGATGCGGCAATGGCACGACCTCTACCAGCAGCTGGTCCAGATGTGTCAGGGAGGGCACATGAGGGTGGGCACCCCCAAGCCGGTCAAGGGGCCCGACAAGGAAATACTCGAACTCCCCTTGGCCCAGCAAGCCGCACACGCCCTGGTCTCCTCCTGGGACGACCAGGGAATCCACCGGGCCATGCTCTCCGGTCTCCTGTCCAGCATGGGGATGCAGATCATCCACGAGCCCAAGGCATCGGACTTCACCGGACTCAAGGGGGCAGCCAGGGCCAAGGCCATGAAGCGAGCGCAGAAACGGTCCAAGAACGAATACCGGGGGGCCCGGGGGACCCATTTCGCCATCTTCCCCGGGTCGGCCGTCTCCAAGAGCACCCCCGCCTGGATCATGTCGGCCGAACTGGTCGAGACCTCCCGTCTCTGGGCAAGGTACTGCGCGGCGATAGACCCGGCCTGGGCCGAACCCCTGGCACGTTCACTGACACGGACCACCTATGCGGAACCCCACTGGTCGGCCTCACGCGGGTCGGCCGTGGCCTCCTCCAAGGTCCTCCTTTACGGGCTGCCCATCGTTCAGGACCGTACCGTTCAATGGGGGTCCATCAACCCCACCCAGGCCCGTGAGTTCCTGGTACGCCAGGGCCTGGTCGAGGGCGACATCCGCCAGCACTTCCCCCATGATGGCTTCATCCAGGCCAACCGGGACATCCTCCGGGAGGCCGACGACCAGACCAGCCGCACCCGCCGTGTGGCCGAGAGCGTCAACGAGGAGGACCTGGCCGACTTCTACTTCGAGCGGCTGCCCAGGGAGGCCACCTCGCTGGCGGCCCTGAGCAACTGGTGGCGGCACAACCGCGACAGGAACCCCCACCTCCTGGACTTCGACCCGGGCCAGGTGGAACGACTCACCCAGGACGAGGGGGGGTATCACCCCGGCGACTACCCCGACCACTGGCACACCCTGGGCAGGGACGGGAGCGAATTGGACCTCCCCCTGACCTACGTCTACGACCCCAGAGACCCCAACGACGGGGTCACCGTCCATATACCGGTCGGGGCACTCTCACGCCTGAATCCGCAGGAGTTCACCTGGAACGTGCCGGGACTCCTGGATGATTTGATCGTCTCCACCATCAAGTCCCTCCCCAAGACCCTGCGGGTCCAGTTCGTCCCCGCCCCCGACACGGCCAGGGCCATCCGGCGGTGGATAGACGGACACTACCCCACCCTCCCCGGCGGGGACCCGGATCAGCAGGGCCAGGAGGCCGTCTATGGGTCTGCCGGCAACTCCGGAGGCGACGCCGCCGGGGGCCACCGGCCGATAGACCAGGAGCCGCCCGAAGGCGCCTGGCCCGACTTCAACCATGTCTTCACCGCCGCCGCCATCGACGTGGTCGGCGCACAGATCCATCCCGAGGTCTTCGACCAGGCCCAAGAGGACCGGCTTCCCTCCTACCTGCGGATGACCTTCCAGGTCGAGGAGGGAACCAGACGCAGGCGCCATCCCGACAAGGGTGGTCGATCAGGTCCAGGCGGACTCAAGGTCCTGGGGCAGTCCAAGTCCCTGGCCGAACTCCAGTCCCGTCTTGCCGGTCAAGCCAGGGAATCCGCCCGGAACGTGGTGGGGCGCAAGGCCTCCCAGGCCGCCAAGGAGGGCCAGGTGGTCAAGCGGGCCGACCTCCTCCACAAGGCAGGTGCCACGACCGTTCCCCGGAAGGACATGATCTGGCAGGCCGCCCTGGAGAAGCTTGAACTACCGGCCCAGCGCATATCCTCGCGCTGGCTGAGCCGCGAATCCCTGATGCTGGCATCGGCCCCCTACCCCGGCACGGAGGCCCTGGCCAAGGACCTCCAGCTGGCGGCCGTCAAACGCCTGATCCCCGAAACCGGGGCCATCACCGATGACCGCATCCTCCAGGAGACGGTGGCCGGGCTGGGTCAGGTCTTCGAGGACACCGTCTACCAGGTGGCCAAGGATGTGATCGCCATCCTCCAGCGCTACGCCGAGGTCGACAAGGCCGTCTCCGGACCGGCCGACCTCCCCCTCCTCTCCGTCCTGCAGTGGATCCGCCAGCATGCATCATCCCTGGTGGCCAAGGGGTTCATCGGGGCAGATCCACCCTATGCGCTTCCCCGCCTCCAGACCTACCTCCATGCCGACCTGATGCGCCTGGGAAAGGCCCGGCGGGACAAGGACCGGGATGTACGCTGGGCCTGGCAGGCCCAGACCGCTCAGGATAAGGTGGACAACGCCCTGAAGGCGGCGTCGGCCCTGCCCAACGGCCCCGCCCGCGAGGCGGCCATGGACAGGGCCCAGGAGGCCAGGTGGATGCTGGAGGAGTACTACGTCTCCATCTGGGCCCAGGAACTGGGCACGGCAACACCCGTGAGTCTGCAACGCATCGAGAAGATCCTGGAGGCCTGAACCATGGGAAAGACAAGGAAGAGGCGGTCCGCCGGAGCAGGCCTGACCCGGGCCTGGAAACGGATGGACACGACCCACCGTATCGAGACCGTGGCCGCCGCCCTGATGGCCCTGGTGCTGGTGGTCGCCCTGATCATCGTCTCGGCGCGCTTCATCTCATACCGCCGACTGGTGGACAGGACCCGGGAGCATCAGAACGAGACAGCCCGTCAGTACGAGTTCAACCCGGGCAGGATCATCACCGACCGGCGTTTCCATGACACCACCGGCATGAACGCCGAGGATGTCCAGTCCTTCTTGGACCGGAAAGGGGCCTCATGCACCGGCGACTCCTGCCTGAGGACCATGAAGGTGGACACCCCCAGCCCCAAGGGCGATGGGCTCTGCGATCCCTACCAGGGAGGGAAGGGCCAGACCGCGGCCCAGATCATCGACGGATCGGCCAGGGCCTGCGGCATCAGCCAGAAGGTCCTCCTGACCATGCTCCAGAAAGAGCAGCACCTGGTCACGGCCAAGAATCCGGACCCCACCCAGATCCGGTCGGCCATGGGGCTCTCCTGCCCCGATGACGCCGCCTGCGACGCCAAGTATGCCGGGTTCTTCAACCAGGTCTACGGAGCAGCCAAGCGGTACAGGTACTATGAGACCCACCGGTCCGACTACCGGTTCCGGACCGGGGCCATCAACCAGGTCAGGTTCAGCCCCGATGCCTCCTGCGGCACCGCCGATGTCTACATCGAGAACGATGCCACTGCCCTGCTTTACATCTACACACCCTATCAGCCCAACACCGCGGCCCTGGCGGCCGGCGACGGGGAGGGCGACTCCTGCTCCAGCTATGGCAACAGGAATTTCGTCATCATCTATGACTCCTGGTTCGGCCGGGCCGATAGATAGACCCAACCGCCTGACGCGGCAGAGCCGTTTCCCCGGAGATGATGCCACCACCGGCCCGCGGGGTGTAGCTCCATCCCCACTGGTCGGCGGACACGCTTACAGGCGGGGCAGGTAGTACTCCAGTTCGTAGGGGGTGACCTGGCGGCTGTAGCTGTTCCACTCCTTGTGCTTGTTGCGCAGGAAGTACTCGAAGGTGTGCTCGCCCAGGACGTCGGCCACGAAGTCCGACTTCTCCATCAGCCTCAGGGCGGAATCCAGGGAGTCGGGCAGGGGGGCGATGCCCATGGCCTGACGCTCCGAATCGGTCAGCTCCCAGACGTCATCGCTGGTGGGCTCGCCCAGGGTCATCTTCTGCTCGATCCCGTCCAGTCCGGCGGCCAGGAGGACGGAATAGGCCAAATAGGGGTTGGCCCCAGGATCCAGTCCACGGAACTCCATCCGGGCCGAGTTCCCCTTGCCGGGCTTGTACTGGGGAATTCTCAGGAGGGCGGAACGGTTGTTGTGCCCCCAGCACACGTAACTGGGCGCCTCCGCCCCTCCCCAGAGCCGCTTGTATGAGTTGACGTACTGGTCGGTCACCGCGCAGATCTCAGCGGCGTGGGCCAGGATGCCGGCCGCGAACTGGCGGGCGGTCTGAGACATGTTGAACTCCTGGCCCACCTCATAGAAGGCGTTGCTGTCGCCCTCGAAGAGGCTCAGATGGGTGTGCATGCCGGAGCCGGGCTGGTCGGTGAAGGGCTTGGGCATGAAGCTGGCATAGATCCCCCGCTCCAGGGAGATCTCCTTGACCACCGTCCGGAAGGTCATGATGTTATCGGCCGTAGTCAGGGCATCGGCGTAACGCAGGTCGATCTCGTTCTGACCGGGGCCGGCCTCGTGGTGGGAGTACTCCACCGAGATGCCCATCTGCTCCAGCATGTTTACGCAGGCCCTGCGGAAGTCCATCCCCGGGCTGCGGGGCACGTGGTCGAAGTAGCCGCCCTCGTCAATCGGCACCGGGGGCTTCGACCAGTCCTCCTGGTTTTCGAAGAGATAGAATTCGATCTCAGGATGGGTGTAGAAGATGAATCCCTTATCCTTGGCGCGGGCCAGGGCTCGCTTCAGTACGTGCCTGGGATCCCCGCTGCTGGGCTCACCATCCGGGGTGAGCACATCGCAGAAGATCCTGGCCGTACCCTGGGGTCCCCCCCGCCAGGGCAGGATCTGGAAGGTGGATGGGTCCGGTCTGACGATCATGTCATCCTCGGAGACCCGGGTCATGCCTTCGATGGCGGACCCATCGAAGCCCAGGCCCTCCTCGAAGGCCACCTCCAGCTCGGCCGGCGCGATGGCCACCGATTTCAGGGTACCCAGAACGTCCGTGAACCAAAGCCGTATGAACCGAACATCGCGCTCCTCGACAGTGCGCAGCGCAAATTCCTCTTGCTTATCCATAGAGCTCATGTTCCCATTCCTATATTTCGCAGTCTTGCTTATTGCGTTAACAATGCCCGGAGACCAGGTCCAGGGCCTGACCCAGGGTGAAGGCCCCCTCGTAGAGGGACTTGCCAAGGATGGCGCTGTCCACCCCACGGTCGCTCAGGCCGGCGATGGCCTCCAGGTCGGCCAGGCTGGATATGCCGCCCGAGGCGGTCACCCTGGCGGAGGTCCGGTCGGCCACCTGGCCCAGGAGGTCCAGATTGGGGCCGGTCATCATCCCGTCACGGGTCACGTCGGTGACCACGTACCGGCCGCACCCGTCCTGGTCCAGGCGTTCCATGGTTTCGAAGAGGTCACCGCCCTTCCGGGTCCAACCCCGGGCGGCCAAGGTGTGCCCGCGCACGTCCAGACCCACGCAGACCTTCTCCCCGAACCGTTCCAGGACCCGACCGGTCCACTCCGGATCCTCCAGGGCGGCCGTGCCGATGTTGACCCGAGTGGCGCCGGCGTCCAGGGCGGCCTCCAGACTGGCATCGTCACGGATGCCGCCACTGAGTTCCACCTTGACCCTGTCGCCCAACTCATTGACCAGGGCGGTCAGCTTGTCGCGGTTGTCACCAGTGCCGAAGGCCGCATCCAGGTCGACCAGGTGGAGCCATTCGGCACCCTGGTCCGCCCAGGCCTTGGCGGCATCGGCAGGTTCCCCGTAGACCTTCTCGGAGCCGGAGACCCCCTGCCTGAGCCGGACCGCCTTCCCGTCGCGGACATCTACCGCCGGTAGGAGCGTCAGCATCTCATTCACCTCTCTCGGATGGGAGTCCGGAAGCCCCGGAAAGGGTCCGTATCCAGTTGGTCAGCAATCGTGCGCCGGCCTGGGCCGACTTCTCGGGATGGAACTGGGTGGCGCTCAGGGGTCCGCATTCGTATGCGGCCACGAACCTGCTGCGCCCGTAGGCCGTCCAGGTGACCAGCGGTTCGCCGGCAGTCAGGTCTTGCGGGGCCTTGGCCGACTTCGCCCCTGATTCGGCCTCCCGGTCTTCCTGGAGCACCGGCAGACGGAGGGGAAAATCAGGCTCCGCCCCCCTCTCCGCTCGAGTATCCAGGACGGCCATGGCCGCATAGGAATGGACGAAGTAGAAGCTCTGGTCTTCGACCCCCGCCAGGAGTTTCGACCCCTGAGCCACCTGGACCTGGTCCCATCCCATGTGAGGGACCACATCGGCATCCAGCCTGGAGACCCGACCAGGAATCAGTCCCAGGCCCGGTTCGCTCCGACCGTCCTCGTCACCGGACTGGAACATGACCTGGAGACCTACGCAGACCCCCAGAACCGGCAGCCCCCGGGCCACCCGACCACGGATGACCCTGTCGCCGCCGACGGCGCGCAATCCCGCCATGCAGGCCCCATAGGCACCCACTCCGGGAATGACCAGGCCATCGACCTGCATGGCCAGGTCCGGGTCGGCGCTGAGTTCCACATCGACGCCAAGCTGGGAGAGGGCATGGACCATGGATCTGACATTGCCGAACCCATAATCAAGCACCTGTATCCTGGTCATGACCCTCCTTGCAGGTTGTGTCCTGAACCTCTACTCGACGCGACCCTTCCGGGCCGAACCGCCTGTTCCGAATCTGGTGTGCGCGGCGATGATGCCCATGGCCTTCTCGCGGTTGTAGTCGCCTGAGTCGAACATCGTGGCCCCGTCCTCGCGCAGCCCGTCCACCGTGATGGTCCCGATCATCAGGTCCTCCACGAAGTCGGGCGTGGAGGCAAAGAGCATGGGAGGCGCAAAGGTCTGCCCGGACTGACCGTTGATCCAGAGGGTCACCTCGAGCTTGTCTGCCCTGTTGACGGCCAGGATGGCGCTGAGCCCGGAAACGACCGTTGTCAGGTCGCGGATGGCTGTCTCGGGCCCGTCCCCGTCCAGGTTGCGCAGAACGGCCACGGCACCCTCACGGGCCTGGATGCACCAGGCGGAAATGTCAGAAAGCTGGCAGAAGGCAGCCAGAAGTTCGGCCGAGGCCAGACGGGTCACCATGACGGCCGCCTTGGCCCGGTTACCGATCAGACCCTCAAGTTCCTGATCAAAGTCGGAGGACGCCCCTTCAGCCTCCCTCAGCCCCGCCGCAGACCCGTCGGCGGACTCGGGATGCGTGGCGGGATCAGGTTGCGTCCCATCCCCGGAATCCTCATCGGAGTCCCCGCTGCCCTGGCCCTGGTCCTCGCTGAACTCGGCCTCGAAACCGGCCATGGCCTGTTCGATCTCCTCGTCGCTCAGATGATGGCCCGAATCCGGCAGACCCTCGTTCCTCCGGTCCTTGTTCTCGTCGGCACTCATAGCGACCCCTTGGTGCTGGGAATGCCCTCCACCCTGGGATCGGGCTCGACCGCGAAGCGCAGGGCCCGGGCCAGGGCCTTGAACTCGGCCTCGGCGATGTGGTGGGGGTCCCGCCCGGCCAGGAGGGTCAGGTGGAGGCAGATGCCGGCGTGCATGGCGATGGACTCCATGACATGCCTGACCAGGGAACCGGTGAAATGCCCGCCGATCATGGCGTATTCGAATCCCTGGGGTTCCCCGGTGCACACCGCGTAGGGCCTGCCGGAGATGTCGACCACGGCACGGGCCAGGGCCTCATCCAGGGGGACGGTGGCATCGGCGAACCGCCTGATGCCACGCTTGTCGCCGAGGGCCCGGGCCAGGGCCTCACCGAAGACGATGGCCACATCCTCGACCGTGTGGTGGACATCGATCGGGGTGTCCCCGCTGGCCTCGATGGTCAGGTCGATCAGTGAGTGCCTGCCCAGGGCCGTCATCATGTGGTCATAAAAGGGAACCGAAGTATCGATATCGGTCACCCCGGTACCGTCCAGGTCCAGGCTCAGACTCACCTTGGATTCGCTGGTCTGGCGGGTGATGGTGGCTGTTCTGCCTGCCATTGTTGCTCCTCTGCTTTCTGCCGTGCGCACCGGCCCATCCCACGGACCCCATCGGCCCCTTCAGGGCCTGGCCCCATCCGGTCGTCAGGCGCGGCGTCTAGACCACAGCATAGCCGTGCCGCTGGTCCACCACCCCCTACGACCCTTCCAGGACCCCGACCAGGGTCTGGCGGAACCGTTCCATCTCAGCGTCAGTGCCCATGCAGACACGCAGATAGCCCTCGGGGCCAACGGCCCGGATCAGCACACCCTGGTCCTTCATGGCCTCGAAGATGGCATCTCGGTCCGGGAAGGTGCCGAAGAGGATGAAATTGGATGCCGATGGCACCACGGTCAGTGGTCGACCATGGTACTCCTGACCGGCCAGCCACTCGGCGGTCGCCCGGCGGGCCCTGCGGAGCTGGTCCACCCGGGCCAGCTGGAGGTCCGTGTGCTCCAGGGCAGCCAGGGCGGCGGCCTGGGTGAGGGCACTCAGATGGTAGGGCATCCGGACGATGCGGACGGCATCGATGATTTCCCTTGATGCCGCAAGGTACCCCACTCTGGCACCGGCGAAGGCAAAGGCCTTGGACATGGTCCGGCTGACCGCCAGGTGGTCGTATCGACCGATCAGGCTGACCGCGGAGGGGGTGCCCGGATCGCGGAACTCGATATAGGCCTCGTCCACCACCACGATGGGCCGGGCCTGTGGACCGGCTCCCGCCACCCGGATCTGGGAGCAGACCTCCAGGAGCCTGGTCAGATTCTCCATGGGGAGGGGGGTTCCGGTGGGATTGTTGGGGCTGGTGACCAGAACCATGGCGGGGCCCAGTGCCTTGATTCGTTCGATGGTGGTGTCCATGTCCAGGCTGAAATCAGACAGCCGGTGGGCCAGCTCCCAGTTGGTGAAGGTGTCCCTGGCGTACTCGGGGTACATGGAGTAGGTCGGATCGCAGCCCAGTACGGTCCTGCCCGGGCCCCCGAAGGCCTGGAAGAGCTGGAGCATGATCTCGTTGGATCCGTTGGCCGCCCAGACCTGCTCAGGCCCCAGGCAGGCCCGGGACTCCCCCTTCAGGTAGTCCGCCAAGGCCCGGCGCAGGTCCTCGTGCTCCCTGTCCGGGTATCGGTTGAGGCCGGGCGCGACCTTGCGGACGCGCCTGCAGATGGCCTCGACCACCTCCGGGTCCAGGGGATAGGGGTTCTCGTTGACGTTCAGACAGACGGGAACATCAAGCTGGGGAGCACCATAGGGCTCCTCCCCGACCAGGTCCGAGCGGAGGGGCAGATCGGCGGGGATGGCACTCACCGCAGACCGGCCTTCTCTTCATTGGACTCCAGGTCGGCCTTGTCGTAGGGGTCATTCAGGAACCTGCTCAGGATGCACTCACCGTGGGCAGGCAGGTCCTCGGAGACAGCGAAATCGTTGATCTTGGCCGCTATGGGCTTGAGTCCCTCCCTGTCGTACTCGATGACCTCCACGGGCTTCATGAAGGTGTGGACGCCCAGGGCCACGTCGAACCGGGCCGTGCCGCCCGTGGGCAGGACGTGGTTGGACCCGGACATGTAGTCGCCCAGGGGCACCGGGGAGTAAGGACCGCGGAAGATGGCGCCGGCGTTGCGGATACGGTCGATGACCGGGTCGGGGTCGGCCGTCTGGATCTCCAGGTGCTCGGCGGCGTAGGCGTTGGCCACCGCGATGGACTGGTCGATCCCGTCGGTCAGGATGATTCTCGACTGGCTGCCGCCCAGGGAGGTACGAACCCGCTCGGCGTGCTCGGTCCGTGGCACCCTGTGCCCCAGGGCCTCCTGGACCCCCTGGGCCAGGTCCGGGCTGTCGGTGATCAGGACCGACCCGGCCAGCTCATCGTGCTCGGCCTGACCGATCAGGTCGGCCGCCACCCATTCGGGGTTGGCCTGGCCGTCGGCAAGGATGGCGATCTCGGTGGGTCCTGCCACCGCATCGATGCCCACCATGCCGGAGACCATCTGCTTGGCCGTGGCCACGAAGATGTTGCCCGGGCCGGTGATCTTATCGACCGGATCGCAGAGAATCTCCCCATCCTGGGGTTCGGAGCCCTTGGCCCCATAGGCGAACATGGCCACGGCCTGGGCCCCGCCCACGGCGTAGACCTCGTCCACACCCAGGATGGCGCAGGTGGCCAGGATGATCGCCGCCGGAAGACCACGGGGGTCATCGGAAGAGGGAGGCGTGGCCACGGCCAGGGAGTCGACACCGGCCACCTGGGCAGGCACCGCATTCATGATGACCGATGAGGGATAGAGGGCCTTGCCACCAGGCACATAAAGTCCGACCCGCTCCACCGGGATCCACCGCTCGCTGACCCTGGCACCGGGGGCCAGGTCGGTGGCCATGGGTTCGGGCACCTGGGTGGTGCAGACCTTGCGAATGCGGGCGACGGACTCCTCGATGGCATCCCTGACCCTGGGGTCCAGCCCCTCCAGGGCCTCCTGCATGGCCGAGGCGGGCACTCTCAGATCATGGGGACGCACATGGTCGAACTTCTCCTCCAGATCACGCAGGGCGGCGGCGCCCCGCTTACGTACCTGGTCCAGTATGGGCTGCACCTGGCTGCCGGCCTCGCGGGTGCCCATATCGGCCCTGGGCATGGCGGCGAGGAGTTGGGCGCGGGACATGATCTTCCCACGCAGGTCCATGGTTCTCATCATGAGGTTTGACATACCTCGATGGTAGTGAACTTTTGTGTCACCAACACGGGTGATTCGTCACCATCCCATATGGTGAGACGGTTCGGGGGTGAAACCTAGGCGGACGGCAGGCAGGAGGGCCCGAAGACCGACTTGATCTCAGCCAGCATGGAGGTGTCGTGGGTGGTCCGGAACCCATCCCCGAAGGTCAGCATGCGCACGTTGCCCTTGTCGTCGGTCACGGCCAGTCTGACCTGACAGTACCCGGGATGGGTCTTCAGAATCTGGGCCAGCCGTTGCATCCGTCCACGGTCCAGGGCGGTCCGCGGCAGCGTGATGGTCAGGGGCCTCTCGTCGGCCGACTCCAGCATGGGGACCTCCATGTCGGTGACACGCAGGCTGGTCGCCTCGTCACGCAACTCCACCTGCCCCCGTACCCGGATGATCGAGTCCAGGGAGAGGTCATCGGCGTTGGCTTCGTATACTTTTCCGAAGAACATGCACTGTATCGAGGATTCCAGATCCTCGATGGTGATGATGGCCCAGGGGTTCCCTTTCTTGGAGACGCGCCTGTCGACCGCCGTGACCATACCGGCCAGGGTCACGGTCTGGTTGCCCATGGTGTTGGCCCGATTGAGCAGCTGGGCGATCGACATGTCCCTCATTCCGGCCAGGACAGAGGTCATCCCGCTCAGGGGATGGTCGGAGACATAGAGCCCCAGCATCTGCCGCTCGAAGTTGAGCTTGGTCGACTTGTCCCACTCATCAATATCGGGGACGGTGACCTGGGCGTCTCCCAGGGCATCGGACTCGTCCTCTCCGTCACCGGTCTCGGCGAAGAGGTCGAACTGTCCTTCGGCCTGTTTGCGCTTGATGGGCATGACCTGGTAGATGGCCTCGTCATGGATCTGGAAGAGGGCCCTCCTGTTGGGGTCGATGCCGTCGAAGGCACCCCCCTTGATCAAGGATTCCACGGTCCGCTTGTTGAGGACGTCCATGGGTGCCCGCTTGACGAAGTCGATGAAGTTGATGTACTTGCCCCGGGGGCCGGACCGCTCCTTGACGATCTCCTCGACCGCCTTGGCACCCACATTGCGGACGGCCGCCAGGCCGAAGCGGACCACGTCGCCGACAGCGGAGTACTCCGCCACGGACTCGTTGATGTCCGGCGGCAGAATCTGGATACCCATCCTCCGGGCCTCACCCAGGTAGAGGGCGGTCTTGTCCTTGTTGGTTCGCTCGTTCTCCAGGAGGGCGGCCATGAACTCCACCGGGTAATGGGTCTTCAGGTAGGCGGTCCAGTATGCGATCAGGGCGTAGGCCGCGGAGTGGGCCTTGTTGAAGGCATACCCAGAGAAGGGTACCAGGACGTCCCAGACGGCCTGAGCCGCCTCCCGGGAGTAACCATGCTCCTTCATCCCCTCGAAGAAGGGAACCTGCTCCTTGGCCAGGACCTCGGGCTTCTTCTTGCCCATGGCTCGGCGGAGCACGTCCGCCCTGCCCAGGGAATAGCCCGCCAGGATTCGCGCCGCGGACTGGACCTGCTCCTGGTAGACGATCAGACCGTAAGTCTCGTCCAGCACGGTCTTGAGGGGCTCGGCCACCTCGGGGTGGATGGGTTCGATCTTCTGCAGGCCATTCTTGCGCTTGGCGTAGTTGATGTGGGAATTCATATCCATGGGCCCCGGCCGGTAGAGGGCGATCAGGGCGGATATGTCGTTGAAGTTATCGGGCTTGAGCATCCTCAGGAGGGAACGCATCCCATCGCCATCGAGCTGGAAGACACCCAGGGTGTCGCCCCTGGCCAGGAGCTCGTAGGTCTCCTTGTCGTCCAGGGGGACCTTTTCGATGCTGATCGGGTCCTTCCCGTTCCGTTCGATGTTGTTGATCGTATCCCTGATGACCGAAAGGTTGGACAGCCCCAGGAAGTCCATCTTGACCAGGCCCAGGGTTTCGCAGGTATGGTATTCGAAGGTGGTGGTCACCGTACCGTCGTTGCGCTCCATCAGGGGCGAGGTGTCGGTGATGGGGTTGGATGCCATGATGGTGGCGCAGGCGTGCACACCGGTCTGGCGGATGATCCCCTCGATGCCCTTGGCCTCCTCGGTGATACGCTTCACGTCCGGGTTGGTCTCGTAGAGGTCGCGGAACTCCTTGGCCTCGGCGAACCGCTTGGAGGTGGGGTCGAAGATCTCCTTCAGGCTCATGTCCTTCCCGTTGGCGGAGGGGGGCAGGGCCTTGGTCACCTGGTCGCCCATGGCATACTCGTAGTCCATGATCCTGGCAGAGTCCTTCAAGGCCTGCTTGGTCTTGATGGTGCCGTAGGTGACGCACTGGGCCACCTTGTCCGAGCCATACTTGTCGGCTACATACTCCAGGACCTTGGCCCTGCCGTCGGGGTCGAAATCGATATCGATATCAGGCAGGGAGACACGTTCCGGATTGAGGAAGCGTTCGAAGATAAGGCCGTGCTTCAGAGGGTCCAGCTCCGTGATCCCCATGGCATAGGCAACCATGGAACCTGCGGCGGAACCGCGGCCCGGCCCCACCATGACCCCATGGTGCTTGGCCCAGTTGATGTAGTCGGAGACCACCAGGAAGTAGCCGGTGAACTGCATCTGGCAGATCACACCGCACTCGTAGTCGGCCTGGTGGGAAACCTCCTCGGGGATCCCATCCGGGTACCGGTTTTTCAGCCCCTCGTCCACTTTCCTCAGGAAGAGGGAGGTCTCGTCCCACCCCTCGGGGCAGTCGAACCGGGGCATGAAGGCCCCGTCCTCATGGTCGTCGAACATGACGTTGCAACGTTCGGCGATCTCCAGGGTGTTGTCGCAGGCTTCGGGGAAGTCCTTGAAGATCCGACGCATCTCCTCGGCTGAGCGGATGTAGTAACCGGAGCCGCCGAACTTGAACCGTCCGGGGTCGGTCAGTCGGGAACCGGAGTTGATGCAGAGCAGGGCATCCTGGGCCGAGGCATCCTCCTCACGAACATAGTGGGAGTCGTTGGTGGCCACCAGGGGGGCACCCAGCCGCTTGGCGATCTCCAGAAGGTCCTTGGTCACCCGGCGCTCGATCTCCAGGCCGTGGTCCATCAGCTCGACGTAGTAGTTCTCCTTGCCGAAGATGTCCTGGAACTCCCCCGCCGCCCTCAAGGCCTCGTCGAACTGGCCCAGGCGCAACCGGGTCTGGACGATTCCCGAGGGGCAGCCGGTCGTGGCAATGACGCCCTGATGGTAGGTGGACAGGAGGTCCTTGTCCATACGGGGCCACTTGCCCACCAAACCCTCCAGGTTGGCCACCGATGAGGCCTTGATCAGGTTGACCAGCCCCTGGTCGTCACTGGCCAGGAGGGTCATATGGGTGATGAAACCACCGCCGGAGACGTCATCGGAACGCTGCTCCTCGGTGCCCCAGTGGACCCTGGTCTTGTCCTGACGGGCCGTTTCGGGGGTCACGTAGGCCTCGATGCCGATGATGGGTTTGATACCCGCATCCACGGCTGTCCGCCACATCTCATAGGCACCGTGCATGTTGCCATGGTCCGTGATGGCCACGGCAGGCTGGCCCTGGGCCTTGACCTCGGAAACCAGATCGGGGATCTTTGAAGCCCCATCCAGGGTGGAATAGTGGGTATGGGTATGCAGGTGGACGAAGTTCGACTGGGAAGAGGACATACACTCCAATCTAGCCGTCGCCCTGGCCGAATCGCCGCAGTCAGCTCCCTGCGTATACAGGTTGCCACCGGGGCCCGTCAGTCCTTGCGCTGGAGGCTTTCCTCCCGTTCCCGGTCCAGGGCCCGGCGTAGGTCGGCCGGGTAGGAGGAGACCACCTTGGTCCAGATGTGGGTGCGTGGATGTCGGAATTCCAAGCGCATGGCGTGAAGCCACTGCCTGGTCAGGCCAAGACGTCCGGCCAGGTCGGGATTGGCCCCATACATGTGGTCACCGACCAGCGGATGGCCGATGGATGAGAAGTGGACCCTGATCTGGTGGGTCCTGCCGGTCTCCAGGTTCACACTGACCAGGGTGCTGGAGCCGAAGCGCTCCATGACATCCCAGTGGGTGATGGCCTCCTTGCCGACCGGGGTGACCATGAAGCGGAAATCGGAGACCCTGGCCCGCCCGATCGGAGCCTCGATCGTCGCCTTGTCCTGGACCAGGTTGCCCTGGACCAGGGCGTGATAGATCTTGACCACCTCGTGGTGGGCGAACTGCCGGCGCATCTCCTTGTAGGCCAGGTCGGACTTGCAGACCAGCATGAGGCCGCTGGTACCCGCATCCAAACGGGAGACGATGCCCTGGCGATCCTGGGCCCCCATGGAGGTGATGTGGGTCCCCCGGTGGAGGAGGCTGCCCAGGACGGTCGGTCCGGTCCACCCCGCCGAAGGGTGGGCGGCCACACCGACCGGCTTGTCGACGACGACCACGTCCTCGTCCTCATAGACCACGGGCATGTCATCGGCCACCGGTTCCACCTCGTCAACGGGATCGGGCTGGTCCAGCTCGATCAGATCCCCGCTGAGCAGGGTGGAGGACTTGGTCACCTTCCGGCCCATGATCCGCACCTGGCCGCCGACGATGAGTTCAGAAGCCTTGGCACGGGACATGCCCAGCATCTTGGACAGGGCCATGTCCAGACGTTTGCCCACCAGGGCATCAGGGGCCGGCAGGAGCTTGGTCACAGTGCAGCTCCCCCGTGCTCCTCCCCAGCCGTCGTGTCGGCATCGGATTGCCTGGCAACGGCGACGGGGTTGAACCGCACTTCGGCCAGGATCAACAGGACGATGACCAGACCGGCCACGGTCAGATAGATGTCGGCGATATTGCCGACCGACCACCCGTAATCCAGGAAGTCGACCACCTTCCCGTTCAGGAAGCCGTCGGCATAGGCCACCCTGTCGATCAGGTTCCCCGCAGCCCCGGAGAAAGCCAGGGAGAGGGCCAGGGTCCAGGCCATGGATGTCGTTTTCAGAGCCAGGACGATGATGACCAGGCAGGCCACGACGGCGATGATCGAGATGACCCAGGTGGCCCGGGAACCCAGCCCCAGGGAGGCCCCTGGGTTACGCAGGAGTCTCAGGGTGACGAGGGAGCCCAGGAAGGGGTGGGTGGCGCCATCGGCCAGGACGATCCGCGCCAGGGCCTTGCTGACCTGGTCCAGGCCGATGGCCACTGCCGCCAGGCATGCAAAGACGGCCACGCGCTGGCGCAGCCGTCTGGATACGTGTCGTGAAGAGTTCACAGCCGGATGCTCAGTTGTTGTCCCCGGTGTTCTTCTCCATGGACTGGAAATTGCTGGTATCCGAAATCTGGTTGACCAGCTGGTTCAGGAACTCGGTCAGCTTGCTGCGGTATCCGGCCTCGAACTGCTTGAGTCCCTGGATGTTGTCCTCGAGCACCTTGGACTGCTCGACCAGCTTGCTCTTGACCTCTGCCGCATAGCGATCGGCACCGTCACGGGTGTTCTTGTCGTACTCCTGGGCCCTGGTCTGTACCTGGGTCTCGTACTCGTCGGCCTGGTCGTGCTGGTTCTTGGAGTAGGTATCCGCATCCGAACGGGTCTTGACCGAGTACTCGTCAGCCTGGGAACGCACGCGCTCCGAATATCCGTCGGCCTCGGAGTGCACCCTCTTGGAATACTCGTCGACCTCGGCGTGGGTGCGCCTGGAGTAGTCCTCGGCCTTCTTGACGATCTCATCGTGTTGGGCCTGGCCCTCGTCCACCAGCTGGGCGGCGTTGGCCTTGCCCTTGTCGACATACTGGTCGTGCAGCTGCATGGCCAGGGTGAGCATGGCGGTGGCACGGCCGGCCTCACTGTTGGCCTCGGCACCTGCTCCGGCGATCTTGCGCAGGCTGCCGGTCTCGGTCGAGGGCTCGACCTTGGAGACCTGCTCGCGCAACTGCTCCTCGCGCTTCCGGGACTCTTCCAACTGTTTGCCGAGCTGCTCGAACTTGGCCCGCTGCTCCTGGCCGACCTGCTGGGCCTGGGCCACCTGCTGGCGGACCGCATTCACGCTCTGCTGGGCCGTGTTCAGGTCGGACTTGGCCTTGTTGAGCTCATCGGTCAGGTTCTGAACCTGCTGACGGGCCGCGTCGCGCTCCTTCTGGACCGCGGTGAGCTGGTTGGCCAGTGACTCGGAGCTGTTACCATTGGCAGCCTGGGCGGTCAGCTGGTCGATCTGCGAGTTCAGCTGCTCGACCTGGCGACGCAGCTGCTCGTTCTGCCCGCTCAGGGTCTTGACCTGACCCTCGGCCTCCGCCAGCTGGCGGGTGGTCTGTGCATCGGGGGACGGCGCCTGGGCGGCCTGACCGTTTGCAGTACGGTTCTTCAGGTCGCGGTTCTCGGCCTGGAGGGACTCCACCTGGGCGCTCAGATCGGAAATCTTGGAGTTCAGGGAAGCAACGTCAGTTCCCAGGGACTGGGTCGAAGCCGTTCTGCCTTGAATGGCCTGCTTGCCCAGGGCCTCAACCGTCTCGGTCACCTCGTCGAGGAAGTCATCCACTTCGTCAATGTCATAACCGGCATGAAGCCTCACTACTTGGAAGTTGTGCTCCCGTATGTCTTTGGGCGTCAAAAGAGCCATATGATTCTCCACCTCGCTTCGAGCCACTCAGCCCGATTGTTTTTCTCTTATTGAATGCTAGCACGGAGCATGCCGATTCTCCGTCTTACCGTCTTCCTCAAATGAGGATCTGTATCACAATCAGGATGAAATACAGGACCATGAAGGAGACGTCCAACTGGATCCGACCCATGGGCAGGGGCGGGATGTAGCGACGGAGCCAACGCAGTGGGGGCTCCGTCAGCGCATAGACGACCCGAATCAGGGAGGCGACGACACCCCTGGGATACCAACGTGGCATCAGGACCATGGCCCAGTCCAGGATCATCCGGATGAAGAGGACCAGAAGATAGGTGTCGATGAGGATGCTGACCAGGTAACGGAGCAAGGGAATGACGATCATATGATGAAACTCCGGGAATGGGCCGCAAGGATGAACATCCGCCCCGGCAGAAGGGCGGGGGAAGACGCGGTCACTGGGCGAAGAGGCCCTTGGCGGTGGACGAGGACTCGACCTCTTCCACCTTGATGTTGACCTGGGCGGGGCTGAGCAGGAAGACCCTGGGGGTCACCCGTTCGATGGACCCGCGGACGCCGAAGACCACACCCGCGGAAAAGTCCACGATCCGGTAGGCCACCGACTCGGAGACCCCGGTCAGGTTGAGGACCACCGGGACCCCGTCACGCAGGGCTCGGCCAACCATCTGGGCATCCTCGTAGGACTTGGGATGAATGGTCGTAATGCGGTTGACATGGCTCTGGAAGGGGGTGGACTCCCCATCCTGGCTGGATGCCGATGACTGGGCGGACATGGGGGTCACCGAGTGATCGGTATCGAAACCGTCACTGGTCTCCTCCTCATCCATGACCTCGTCATCATCGTCCACGACGTCGGTCATCCCCAGGAAGGACATCGCGTTCTTCATCAAACCTGCCATCTTTGCTCCTTATCGCATCACCGAAGGAAATCGGGAATATCAAGATACCCCGGATCGGCCGAATTCCCATCATCTTCGGTCGTCGGGGGGACCACCTCATGCTCGGAAGTCTGATCGGAGACCGCCTGATCCCGCTGGGCGGCCGAGGCCTCCTGAAGTGGGGGCACGGAAGGGGCCGGATCGGAGGCGGTTGCCTGGTGGGCGGGCGCAGCCTGGGTTTCCTCCTCATCCTTCTTGGCGTTGGGGTCGAAACCTGCGGCGATCACGGTGACACGGACCTCGTCCCCATAGGCGTCGTCCAGGGCCAGGCCCCAGATGATCTGCGCCTCGGGGTGGATGGCGTCCTGAACCAGCTGGGCGGCCGCGGAAGCCTCCTGCATGGTCAGGTCAGTGGGTCCGGCAACGTTGATCAGGGCACCGTGGGCACCCTCGATGCTCTCCTCCAGCAGGGGGGAGCTGATGGCGATCTCGGCGGCCTGGGTGGCCCTGTCCTCGCCACGAGCGGCACCGATGCCGAAGAGGGCGGTGCCGGCATCCTTGAGGATGGCGGTCACGTCGGAGAAATCGACGTGGATGTAGGAGTTCATAGTGATCAGGTCGGTGATGCCCTGGACACCGGCCAGGAGGGCGGTATCGGCGGTCTTGAACGCATCCATGACCGAGACCGTGCGGTCGGAAAGATCGAGCAGGCGATCGTTGGGGATGACGATCAGGGCATCGACCTCCTTGCGGAGGTTCTCGATACCGGACTCGGCGGAAGCCGAACGCCTGGGCCCCTCAAAAGTGAAGGGCCTGGTGACCACGGCGATGGTCAGGGCACCCTGCTGCCTGGCAGCCCGGGCGACCAGGGGGCTGGCCCCCGTGCCGGTGCCGCCGCCCTCGCCAGCGGTGACGAAGACCATGTCGGATCCCTTGAGGACCTCTTCTATATCGGACTGGTGGTCCTGGGCCGCCTTGGCACCCTTCTCGGGGTCGGCACCCGCACCCAGCCCACGACTGTTGCTGTCGGACAGGGAGATCTTCACGTCGGCATCGGATCGCAGCAGGTCCTTGGCGTCCGTATTGATGGCCACAAACTCGACGTTCTGCAGGCCCTCAGCAATCATCCTATTGACCGCGTTGCCGCCTGCGCCGCCAACACCGACGACCTTGATGTTGGTCTTGTCATTGAAATTGTCAGTCTGGGCAATCTCGCTCACAGTATGCTCCCGTCACTCACCTTACGCTTAACTCTAGCGCAGACCATATACGCCAACACGCATTCACCCATAGGCGTTCCTGCCCCACGTGGCACCCATCAGCAATGCTCATGGCCGGCACGGACCTCCTGTGCGCAACCCGGACCCAACCGGATGGGGACCCATGCTGTCTCTGTCGCATATTCTAAACCACAACCGGGTATTTTCGGATACGACAATTCACAACCCCACCCGATACGGGGTCCACCAATCGGGTCCCCGCCTCCCGAGCCAGGGTCCAATCCCCACCCTCAGTAGGCCGCATCCATGGGGTCGTTGCCGAAGAGGGCCTGGCGTTCCTCGTGGGTGGTTGCTCTGGAATCAAGCCAACCGTAAGGCAGACGAACCTTCTTGGCATACCGGACCCGACCCCTGGGCTTGCCGGCCACAGCCGCCGGATAGGGCATTTCCTGATCCAGGCCGGCAATGCACCCATCCAACTGGTCCAGGGTCTCACAGGACATAAAGGCACGGCGCGTCGCTCCCCCGACCGCAAACCCCTTGAGGTACCAGGCCACGTGCTTGCGCATGTCATGCACGGCCATGGTCTCGTCACCGTCATAGAAGTCCACCAGGAGGCGGGCGTGACGGGCCATGATCCGCCCCACCTGACCCAGGTCGGGCTCCTCACGGATGGAGGATCCCCGGAGGGCGTGACGGATGTCGGCGAAGATCCAGGGACGGCCCTGGCAGCCACGGCCGACGGCCACGCCGGCACACCCGGTCTGCCTGACCATATCCAGAGCATCCTCGGCCGTCCATATGTCTCCGTTGCCGAAGACCGGGATGCTCAGGGCCTGGACCAGCTGGGAGATACGGTCCCAGTCGGAATGCCCACCGTAATACTCGGCAGTGGTCCGGGCATGGAGGGTGACGGCGGCACAACCCTCCTCCTGGGCGATGCGCCCCGCCTCCATGAAGGTCAGGTGGTCCTGGTCGATGCCCACCCTGATCTTGGCCGTGACCGGGATCCCGGCAGGCCCACAGACCGACACCACCCGATGGACCAGGTCCTGGAAGAGGTCGGTCTTCCAAGGCAGTGCCGAACCTCCCCCGTGGCGGGTCACCTTGGGCACGGGGCAGCCGAAGTTCATATCGATATGGTCGGCCCACCCCCGATCCACCACCATCCGGGTGGCCTGCTCCATGATCTGGGGGTCCACCCCGTAGAGCTGAAGGGAGCGGACCTTCTCCTCCGGGGCGAACCTGCAGAGGCGGAAGGCCTTGGGATTGCGGGCCACCAGGGCCCGGGCCGTGACCATCTCGGCCACGTAGAGACCATCAGGGCCGTATTCACGACAGAGCAGGCGGAAGGGCCAGTTGGTCACCCCCGCCATGGGCGAGAGCATGACCGGGGTGGGCACATGGATGGGCCCAAGGTCCAGTGAACGGACCTGGACGGGTTCCTTGACCGGCGGTTGCCCGCTCCTGCTCAGGCCGGCATCGGGCTCCTGCGGTACCTCACTGACGGATCTCATCGAGGATTCGGCCTCAGTACTCACCGCCGGCCTCGGCCACCTTGACAGGGGCGGACTCGTCCTGCCCGGGCTCGGCCTGCACATCGGTGTATCCGTCGGCGGCCTGGGTGCCGGTGATCGAAGCCGGGCCCATCGGGTAACGCACACGCTTCTCCCCGATGCACTCGCGGACATAGTCCTCGACCTGGTCCAGGGCGACCCGATCCTGTTGCATGGAATCACGCTGACGGATGGTGACGGCGTGGTCATCCGGGGAATCGAAGTCCACGGTGATGCAGAGCGGAGTGCCGATCTCGTCCTGACGACGGTAACGGCGGCCGATGGCCCCGGACTCGTCGTAGTCGACCATCCACTCCTGCTGGCGGAGGTCCGCAGCCAGATCATGGGCGACCTGCTGAAGCTCGGGCTTCTTGGATAGCGGCAGGACGGCGGCCTTGACCGGGGCCAGCCTGGGGTCGAGACGGAGGACGGTGCGGCGGTCCACCCCACCCTTGGTGTTGGGTGCCTCGTCCACGTCGTAGGCATCGACCAGGAAGGCCATCAGGGAACGGGTGAGTCCGGCGGCGGGCTCGATCACGTAGGGGACGTACCGCTCGCCACTGGCCTGGTCGAAGTAGCTCAGGTCCTCACCTGAGTGCCGGGCATGGGCCTTCAGGTCGAAGTCGGTCCTGTTGGCCACGCCCTCCAGCTCACCCCATTGGGACCCCTGGAAGCCGAAGCGGTACTCGATGTCGACGGTCCGCTTGGAGTAGTGGGCCAACTTGGCCTTGGGGTGCTCGTAATGGCGCAGATTTTCGGGGTCGATGCCAAGGTCGGTGTACCAGCGGGTGCGGGCGTCGATCCAGTACTGGTGCCATTCCTCGTCGGTGCCTGGCTGAACGAAGAACTCCATCTCCATCTGCTCGAACTCACGGGTGCGGAAGATGAAGTTGCCTGGCGTGATCTCATTGCGGAAGCTCTTGCCCATGTTGGCGATGCCGAAGGGGGGCTTGGACCGGGAGGAGGCCATGACCGTCTTGAAGTCGACGAAGATGCCCTGGGCGGTCTCCGGGCGAAGGTAATGCAGGCTCTTGTCATCCTGGACGGGACCCAGGTGGGTCTGCAGCATCATGTTGAAGTCGCGCGGCTCGGTCCACTGGCCCTTGGTCCCGCAGTCGGGGCAGGGAATGTCCTCGAGTCCGTCGGCGGGCTGGTGACCGTGCTTCTCGGCGTAGGCCTCCTCCAGGGTGTCGGCCCGGTGCCGCTTGTGGCAGTTCAGGCACTCGATCAGAGGATCATTGAAGACGGAGACATGGCCCGAGGCCACCCAGACGTCGGTCGGAAGAATGACAGAGGTATCCACGCCAACCACGTCATCACGGGTGACGACCATGGACCGCCACCACTCGCGCTTGATGTTGTCCTTGAGGGCCACGCCCAGGGGACCGTAATCCCATGCCGAGCGGGTTCCCCCGTAGATCTCCCCCGCAGGAAAGACGAACCCCCGGCGCTTGGCCAGGGAGATGACCTCATCCAGTTTCGAGACTGCCACTGATCACACCTTCTCTTAGGGATCGCCGTATGGCACATACGGACCTGACGCTGGCCCCAAGCATACCGTCGGCTTATGACGGGCCCCAATCGGCGCAAGGGCTGTCAGAACCAGGACATACGATTTGCTTACCACGGCGGTATGGGGGACGGACCAACCAGGCACCCCACCCCCCACCATGATGAAAGGCTTCGGACATGGATGAGCACAGGAAGCACGGGGATCCGGCCTATTTGAACACGGTGGCCTCGGTCTCCATCGCCCCGAGCGGACAGGGCGAGGAGCTTTCGACATACGTGGCCCAGGCCATCAAGGTCATCCGCGAGTCGGGTCTGCCCAACCAGACCAACGCCATGAACACGATCATCGAGGGCGATCTGAGCCAGGTCATGCAGACCGTCGAGAAGGCGACCCGCATCCTGGCCGAGCAGGGATACAGGACGGGGGTCACCCTGAAGCTGGACATCCGCCAGGGCAAGCGGAACCAGATTCACCGGAAGGTTGAGCTGATCGACGACATCCTCTCGGATGATT